>NZ_JBFUGW010000673.1:0-500 GCF_056402735.1 Rhizobacter sp. P3_C12 | reverse complement strand
GAGGCCTACGTGGCCGGCAGCAAGCTCTTGAACGTGCAGCGGCTGGCGCAGGTGCAGACCTTCGTGAACGCGGATGGCAACCCGCTCAAGGTGAACACGCTGCGGCTCGGCTACGACAGCGGCGCGGTGACCAACCGCAGCCGGCTGCGCACGATCACCGAATGCGTCGGCGCGGCCGAATCGCTGTGCCTGCCGCCTTCACGCTTCGACTACGCACCCGACGCCAGCGACGCCTACCAGCGCAACACCACATTCTCGGCCGGTGAACTCGCCACGCTGACGATGCAGAGCACGGTGGCCGGCATCAACCTGGCCCGCTTCTCGAACTACGGCGTGATCACCGCCGACTTCGACGGCGATGGCAAGACCGACCTCATCCGCTGGTCCGACAACCCGGCCGAGAACCGGCTGTACCTGAGCAACGGCGACGGCAGCTTCCGGCGCGTGACGGGCTTCAACCTGACCGGCGCGGACAACACGCTGTTCCACAGCAACGGCTG
>NZ_JBFUGW010000672.1:0-504 GCF_056402735.1 Rhizobacter sp. P3_C12 | reverse complement strand
CGACAACACGGCGGCCGACAAGCTGTGCCTCGACGGCCAGCGGCTGATCCAGACGGGTGCGACGGGCGCGGCGCTGGCGTTTCCACAGACCGACGACAGCGCAGGCGGCGGCGGCCTGCTGCGTGAGTTCCGCACCGAGCGCGACTCGTTCGCGCGCGTCCGGGCGTACGGCGTAGGCGGCGGTGCGCCGGCGTATTTCAAGGTGTGGACCAAGGACGGGAAGGTCTACGAGTACGGCAACAACAGCAACGCGACAGCCGATGCGGCCATCACGGCGCAAGGCACCGGCGTCATCACGACCTGGCTCGTCAGCCGTGTCAGCGACCTGCGCGGCAACTACATCGACTACCAGTACCAGCAGCGCGACGGATTGGCGTGGGGCAGCGGCACGGTGGCCGGCACGCCGATCGCGGGGCACGACTGGAGCCTGCGCGAGATCCGCTACACCGGCACGCCGACGCAGGCGCCGGGCAGCAAGCTGGTGTTCAGCAGCTGGTGTTCAGC
>NZ_JBFUGW010000671.1:0-510 GCF_056402735.1 Rhizobacter sp. P3_C12 | reverse complement strand
CTTTTCCCCCCAACACAGCACGACGGCTCCGCAAAGGCGCGGGTGGGGAGGCTGGGGAGCGCCAATCAGGGCGGGGCGCCGGAGCTGGCTGGTTTCATGGCCCGTCGCCCAAACTCCCGCCACTCGCTTCGCTCGTTGTGGTCAAACAGTGGGCGACAGTCAGTTGACGAAGCGTGCTGCGCACGCGGGCCAAGAAACCAGCCAGCTCCGGCGCCCCGCCCTGATTGGCGCTCCCCAGCCTCCCCACCCGCGCCTTTGCGGCACCGCCGCRCTGTGTTTGGGGGAAAAGATTGAAGTGACCGACGAAGCGCGCGAGCGCYCGCATGCTCGTCGGTCACTTCAATCTTTTCCCCCCAACMAGAGCGGCTGGTGGTKAGCGCGGGGGGTGAGGGRMTGGGCTGGGGGCGATTTCTGAGGCGACGAAGAAGMTYGGYTYCGKGGGTGGCGCGCGCCAGCGCGCTTCGTAGACTGACTCATCGCCACTGTTTGACCACAACGAACGAAGTGAGT
>NZ_JBFUGW010000670.1:0-512 GCF_056402735.1 Rhizobacter sp. P3_C12 | reverse complement strand
GTCCTTCACCGCGTCGACGAAGTAGCCCACCCGGTCGTCGGCGCGGCGTCGCTGCATTTTGGACTTCGGGAGTGCAAACAGGGAGTACCGCACGCCCACGGGCACGGCCCGGTAGTCGGGGACGGCCTCGCCTCCGATGAGCGGGGCGGACGAGCCCTGATAGGTAAGCGATACGTCGATCTCCGTGTTGGCGGGAAAGCCCCGGGCCTTCTTCACGTAGCTCTTTCCGCCCTGAAGGGTGGCCGGGGCCCCGCCAAAGTACAGGCTGAGCCGGTCGCCGATCTCGGGGTAGTCCGACGTCAGGAAGTCGGACACTTCAATCAGCAGGTGTCCGGTCGAGTCGTTGCGGCTGACGATGTCGAAGGCCTCGACCACGGAGTCCCCGGTGTTGTCGTTTAGGGACGTGCGCATCGGGCCCGCATCCGCCCGGAAGCGAACGTTGCGGTGGACGAGGTGCACGGAG
This sequence comes from Rhizobacter sp. P3_C12, assembly GCF_056402735.1. Taxonomy (NCBI): domain Bacteria; kingdom Pseudomonadati; phylum Pseudomonadota; class Betaproteobacteria; order Burkholderiales; family Sphaerotilaceae; genus Rhizobacter; species Rhizobacter sp. P3_C12. The sequence goes on along the minus strand of NZ_JBFUGW010000670.1, from coordinate 49 downwards.
CGGTTCACACGGCGGAACTGCATCAGGCGCGTGTCGCTGAGGGGCAGCC
>NZ_JBFUGW010000669.1:0-513 GCF_056402735.1 Rhizobacter sp. P3_C12 | reverse complement strand
CGGGGGGCACAGGTGGGGGTGGTGGGGGCGGGGGGGCCTGAACCGCCGGCGGCACGTAGGCGCCACGAAGTTCGGGCGTGTGGTCGAAGTCGGCCGGGATCGCGGCGGGCGGCGTTGCGGAGGCACCGCCGCCGAACATCGCCAGCGGATCGGTGTTGGCCGAAGCGCCACCCGGCGGGGGGGCGGCGAGGAAGGCGGCCAACGGATCACCGCCGCTGCTGGCGGCAGGCGCATTGCCGAGCCCGAACATCGCGTCGAGGCTGGACGACGGCGCCGCGGTCGGCGAGCCCAGCAGGTCGCCGAGGCTGAAATCCACCGGCAGCGAACCACCGGCCGGCGCAGGCGGCGGCGCGGAAGCGGAGCTGCCCATGAAGCCGGCCAGCGGGTCGGCGGAGGCCGATCCCGACGCCGGTGTCGGCAGGTCGGCGAACGGGTCGAAGTCGTCCGGCAGCCGGGCGGCGGTGGCGGGCGGCGCGACCGGGGGCGGCGGGGCGAATGCCCGCGCGGTGGGCG
>NZ_JBFUGW010000668.1:0-522 GCF_056402735.1 Rhizobacter sp. P3_C12 | reverse complement strand
CTGCAGCTCGCCGCGCGCGGCATCGAGCCGCACCAGCGACGAGTCCATGCGGTCGAGGCCGAGCTTCATGCGGCCGGTCTCGGGCCGGATCTCGATGCCGCCGTTCGCGACCACCAGCCGCGTGAACGGCGCGGCCTGCGCGTCCCACAGCAGCATGTGCGGGTCGCGGCCGTGCGTCGGCCACTCGGCGCGCTTCTCCAGCGTGCAGGCATCGCGCACGCCGACCAGGCCGGCACCGCTGTCGAGATCGGTCTCGCTGGTGTACAGCGTGTCGCCCGACGCATCGGCGATCACGTGGCCGTTGTACGCGCGGTTCGGCTCGATCCACGCGAGCGCGATCACGCGGCCCTCGCGGTTCCAGCGCATCAGCCAGTCGCCGGGGCGGCGCGCGACGGCGAGCAGCGTGCCGCCGGGCTCCTGCAGCAGGCCGTGGGCGCGGGTCGGCACGGCGATCGCTCGGTGCACGCGCAAGTGGTGGCCTTGCAGGCGCAACACGCCGACGCTGGCGCCGCCGTCGCGGCC
>NZ_JBFUGW010000667.1:0-524 GCF_056402735.1 Rhizobacter sp. P3_C12 | reverse complement strand
CGTCTCGTCTGAGGCGCACGTGGGTTGAAACAACATGGGCACCTACTCGAAGGCGTGGGTCTACAGGTCGTGCGTCTCGTCTGAGGCGCACGTGGGTTGAAACGAGTGGTGGCAAGGCATCAACTACGCTGGCTTGATGTCGTGCGTCTCGTCTGAGGCGCACGTGGGTTGAAACTGGCTGTGGATGTCGACGTGGGCGCTGTTCGTGCGTCGTGCGTCTCGTCTGAGGCGCACGTGGGTTGAAACAGCACCATGTGCTCGACCTCGCAGCAGCGGCTGTGTCGTGCGTCTCGTCTGAGGCGCACGTGGGTTGAAACGACCATACGCGCCTTGATAGGTTTGCAGGATTTTGTCGTGCGTCTCGTCTGAGGCGCACGTGGGTTGAAACGACGCGGCCGGCCTGCCGAAGTTCGATGAATCGGGTCGTGCGTCTCGTCTGAGGCGCACGTGGGTTGAAACCTGCTGGCCTTCCTGGTCTGGGTAGCGCGCAACTGTCGTGCGTCTCGTCTGAGGCGCACGTGGGT
>NZ_JBFUGW010000666.1:0-524 GCF_056402735.1 Rhizobacter sp. P3_C12 | reverse complement strand
TCGACATCCTGACCGGCCCCAACGGCTCGGTGGCCACGCGCTGGTCGCAGGACGGGTCGAGCGATGCCGGCAGCCTCTGGCATGCGAACCAGATCCCGCTGAACACCTGGGCCCACATTGCGGTGGTGCGCCAGGGCACGGCGCTGCGSATCTTCCTGAATGGCGTGCCGAGCGCGCCGGTGGCGATCAACGGGGCGATCTACCCATCGAGCACGCCGGTGAACATCGGGCGCACGCCGGACACGGGCCAGGGCGTGTGGCACCTGAACGGCGCGGTCGACGAGGTGCGCATCACCCAGGGCGTGGCGCGCTACACGGCGGCCTTCACGCCGCCGGCGGCCGGCCTGCCGGGCAAGCCGGTGACACCGGCGGTGCCGTCGCTGTTCAACACCGCGGTGGCGAACGAGGTCCAGAGCTGGACCTATGACGCGGACGGCCGGGTGCTCACGGCCAAGGGCTCGCGCAGCGACGCCAACGACACGACGGTCACCAGCTACCACCTCGACACCAACGAGGACCACACC
>NZ_JBFUGW010000665.1:0-526 GCF_056402735.1 Rhizobacter sp. P3_C12 | reverse complement strand
GGCCAGGGTACTCGACGGTCATTTGGTCGAGCGCCTCTCGTACCGTGCCTTTGGTTATCTCCAGGCTCGTTCTCTTGGCGCAGAATCTTCCGAGTTGAGGGGATAGACGAATTGTGGCCATTTAACTTGTCGATTCCGTAATTGAGACTAGAACACTCTTAGTAAGCTCGCGCACGCGCGAGCTTGGCGACTCGCTAGACAGAGATTGCAACAAACCTATCGTTTCCTCGTCGTGCGCGTACTGCGCCGCACGAACCAACAATAATTGAGCGTTCTCCGTGTGATCGACCCAATCTACGATAGCTTGTTTTTCAACGTCAAACCACCACGGGCTTTTCGCGATTCTTTTTGGACCGATGACATTAAGTGTTATCGCCAAGCTGGGCGGGGCAAGTTGAATGTGAATATCTTTCCCAGCACGATAGGAGTGAGCCGAGCCCGACGTTACTGATAATCTGCCTTGCCGGCGAAGCGGAACCGTCTCCCCGGGGTAACCGGAAATTTTCTCGTTGTCGTACTGATATAC
>NZ_JBFUGW010000664.1:0-528 GCF_056402735.1 Rhizobacter sp. P3_C12 | reverse complement strand
TTCCTACTCAATACACTCCGCGGGCTTCGGGAGGAATGCGAGCCTAGCGTTATCGACTCGATGATTAGTGGCGATGACGGCACTTTCAGGGTGGCAGCTTGGAAGTACTTGCTTCAGATACATCCGCGTCGCGKATTGAAAGTGATTGGGCAGGCCGCCGGCGAGGCCTCGCCGGAGGGGGAGTTGGCCCGTGAAATCCTTCAGACTCTAGCGGGACTTGGAAAAAATACTAATCACCGGAGCACCTAATGGCCGACGTATTCCTTTTCGAGACGCGGGAATCCATTTCTCTTCAGGAATGTATCGCGCGCCTGACAGACATATCACATCCACTCAATGAAGATAATATTTCTTCGGCTGCAGAGCTACTGGTCAAGCTCAGAAACAATAGGGAATTCTTGCCTGCCTATATGAATGGCCTATTGAAAGAGGCCTTTGATGGGAAGCAATTTAAGCGATCCAGTCGGATTTTCCCTCTGTATGAAAGTGCCGAGTTCACGCTACGCGCACTCGTCTGGGAGCCTGTTC
>NZ_JBFUGW010000663.1:0-533 GCF_056402735.1 Rhizobacter sp. P3_C12 | reverse complement strand
CTGGTGGTCGGTCTGCGGGAAGAACGGCGTGGCGTGCAGCTCGACCACCGGCGGCAGGCCGGCCGGCGGGTGCTCGCGCAGCGCAGCGGTCTGCACCGCGCAGCCGCCGAGGACGACACTCAGCGCCAGCAGCGCGGCGCGCATCGGGTCAGCGGATCGGCCGCGTGAACGGAAACACCTTCGTGTAGCCGAGGATGTCGGTGATCAGCAGCAGCACCAGCACGAAGATCAGCGAGCCGACGACGTCGTTGGCGCCGGCCGGCGCGCGGTCGATCTCGGCGCCCAGCCGCGCGGCCTCGGCATCGCTCAGCGCGGCGACGCGCAGGCGCGCCTGGTCGAGGTCGACGCCGCGTTCGGCCAGCACGCGGGCCACGTCCTCGCGCTCCAGCGCCGCCAGCAGGCGCTCGCGCTGCGCGGCGCCGCTCGCGATGCCCTCGCTCTCGGCGACCTGCTCGGCGCTGATCGTCACCGCATGCGCCGGCAGGCCGGTGAGGGCCAGGCTGGCGGACAGGACGAAGGACAGGACCGAGGAC
>NZ_JBFUGW010000662.1:0-539 GCF_056402735.1 Rhizobacter sp. P3_C12 | reverse complement strand
GTGTCGTGCGTCTCGTCTGAGGCGCACGTGGGTTGAAACATGATCGAGGCGCCGGCCGGCCGCACCAGCGTGCTGGTCGTGCGTCTCGTCTGAGGCGCACGTGGGTTGAAACAACGTCACGCCGCACCAAGCCGAGCGGATCTGCGGTCGTGCGTCTCGTCTGAGGCGCACGTGGGTTGAAACTCCGTGTAGCCGGCCGCCGCGGCGAGCTCGGCGCGTCGTGCGTCTCGTCTGAGGCGCACGTGGGTTGAAACATCGAGCCACCCTTCGCGCCGGCGATGGATTGGCGTCGTGCGTCTCGTCTGAGGCGCACGTGGGTTGAAACGTGCTGCTGTGGATGCGCGCATCCCACGGCAAACCGTCGTGCGTCTCGTCTGAGGCGCACGTGGGTTGAAACCGGAACAATGTCGGGGTGCTGGAGGACCGGCGCGGTCGTGCGTCTCGTCTGAGGCGCACGTGGGTTGAAACAGGTCGTGAGGACGCACCCATGAGCGCGCTGACGTCGTGCGTCTCGTCTGAGGCGCACGTGGGTTGAAACT
>NZ_JBFUGW010000661.1:0-540 GCF_056402735.1 Rhizobacter sp. P3_C12 | reverse complement strand
CTGCCCGCCGGCTCGCGGCCCGCGGCGGCAACTCCGGCGCGCGTTGCGGAACCGGCGCCGGGCGAGCGCCGCGGGCAGGTGCTCTACATCGAGGACAACCCGGTGAACGTGCTGCTGGTCGAGGAACTGGTGCGCGGCCAGGCCGGCCTGTCGATCGAGTCGGCCGCCAGCGGCGAAGCCGGCGTCGAGCGGGCCCGCGAGCTGCAGCCCGACCTGGTGCTGATCGACATGCAGCTGCCCGATTTCGACGGCTTCGAGGTGCTGCGGCGCCTGCGAGCGCAGCCGGAGACGGCCCACATCCGATGTGTCGCGCTGTCGGCCAACGCGATGCCCGAAGACATCGCACGGGCTCGCCACGCGGGCTTCGACGACTACTGGACCAAGCCGATCGACTTCACCGAATTCCTGGGTGGTCTTGATCGGCTCTTTCCACCGCCTTCATCCGTTTGAGAGACTGTGTTCTTGCTGTGCGCGTGGGCGGGGCGGCCGGGGAGAGGCTGTGGGGGCTCAGCTGGGGCAGTCGGCCCCACAGCCTCTCCC
>NZ_JBFUGW010000660.1:0-552 GCF_056402735.1 Rhizobacter sp. P3_C12 | reverse complement strand
CTGCATCGGCACCGACGCGGCGCGCGACGGCCTCGACCCGCTGCGGCGTGTCGCCGGACAGCAGCACGCGGCGCCAGCCGGCCCGGCCGAGCGCGGTCATCGCGTCGACGGCGTCATCCCGCAGCCGCTCGTCGAACTCGATGCACAGCAAGGCCTGGCCAGCACCGCCGAACCAGAGGCGCAGCACGTCGTCGGCCGAGGGCTCGGCGCCGACCCAGTCGGCGGCACCGAGCCGCCATTCCACGCCGTCGCTGTCGCGCGCCGACAGGCCGCGGCCGGTGTGCTCGGCGACCTCCGACCAGGCGATGCCGTCGTGCGGCGCGAGCCCGGCCACCGCCTGCGACAGCGGATGGCGCGACCAGCGCGCGAGCGAGGCGGCGCGGTGCAGCAATGCGGCCTCGGCTTCGTTGGCGCCGGCCAGCAGCCGCACCGCACTGCAGCGCGGCTGCTCCTGCGTCAGCGTGCCGGTCTTGTCCAGGAACACCGTGTCGACGCGCGCCAGCACCTGCAGCGCGTCGAGCCGCTGCAGCAGCACGCCGCGCCGCGCCAGGC
>NZ_JBFUGW010000659.1:0-557 GCF_056402735.1 Rhizobacter sp. P3_C12 | reverse complement strand
CTGCCGCTGTTCGCGCAGGCCGCCGACACCATCAAGGTCGGCATCCTGCACTCGCTGTCGGGCACGATGGCGATCTCGGAGACCGTGCTCAAGGACACGGCCCTGATGACGATCGCGGAAATCAACGCCAAGGGCGGCGTGCTCGGCAAGCAGCTCGAGCCCGTCGTCGTCGACCCGGCCTCCAACTGGCCGCTGTTCGCCGAGAAGGCCAAGCAGCTGATCAGCCAGGACAAGGTCGCCGTGATGTTCGGCTGCTGGACCAGCGTGTCGCGCAAGTCGGTGCTGCCGGTCGTCGAGGAACTCAACGGCCTGCTGTTCTACCCGGTGCAGTACGAAGGCGAAGAACTCAGCAAGAACGTCTTCTACACCGGCGCAGCCCCCAACCAGCAAGCGATCCCGGCCGTCGAATACCTGATGAGCAAGGCCGGCGGCGGCGCCAAGCGCTTCGTGCTGCTGGGCACCGACTACGTCTACCCGCGCACCACCAACAAGATCCTGCGCGCCTTCCTGAAGAGCAAGGGCGTCAAGGACAGCGACATCGACGAGAAGTACACGCC
>NZ_JBFUGW010000658.1:0-573 GCF_056402735.1 Rhizobacter sp. P3_C12 | reverse complement strand
GGCCAAGAACGGGGCGCGCATGTACAGCCTGTTCGCGCTGGCCAACCTCATGATCGCCAAGAGGCCGCTGCTCAGGCCTGCAGGGGTCAGTGCGCCCTGAAGGTTAAGACGAGCTCGCCAATCATTCGAAATCCACGCAAACGTGCGCTCGCCGCGGTGCAATGCATTCGCAGAGAAGCTGTCGGCTCCAGACATTGAATTGATCAGCTCATCCTTAGAGCGGCGTTCGCKCACTTGGTTGCCCGGGATGCGGGAGTCGGCAGGGTTGCCGCAGCGACCGAGTCGCTATGGAGTGGCGTTCACGGAGCGCTTTCGCCCATCATTGGTGACCAAGGCGTTGCAGCGTTGTACAGGCGTAGCCTCCATCTAACCCGATCGGGGCCTACCAGCTTTCCCAACGTTGGAGAGCCGGCAGACTCAACGGATTTCACTACCTTGCGGGAAGCCTTGACTTCCCTGGCGCCACCTGACGCTGCGGCGGCGAGCACCGCGCTCTTCGCCACGTTCTACGAACTCCTGTCCGCCCTGATCGGCTCTTCGCTCGTCGAGCGGCTGCTCGGCACGTCTCTGGAC
>NZ_JBFUGW010000657.1:0-576 GCF_056402735.1 Rhizobacter sp. P3_C12 | reverse complement strand
CAGCGCGACCTGCACGCGGTCGCCGGGCCGCAAGGCCGCGCGTGCGACGCGTTCGCCCGATCCGTCGGCGGCCAGCCGCAGCGCGGTGTCGGGCAGCGCCCCCAGCACGCCGTCGAGCGCCTCGGCTGCGCGGTGGCGCGCCTTCATCTGCAGCCAGCGCCCGCCGAGCAGGAAGGCGACGAACATCGCCAGCGAATCGAAGTACACCTCGTGGCCGAACGGGCCATTGGGGTCGAACGCGGCACCGGTGCTCGCGACGAAGGTGACGGCGATGCCGAGCGCGACCGGGATGTCGGCGCCGATGCGGCCGCTGCGCAGGCTGCGCCAGGCGCCCTGGAAGAACGGTGCGGCCGACCACCACAGCACCGGCAGCGTCAGCACCCAGGCACCCCAGTCGAGCAGCTGCTTCATGTCGGGCGCGAGTTCGCCGGGGTGCGCCACGTAGTGCGGCGTCGCGAGCATCATCACCTGCATCATGCAGAAGCCGGCGACGAACAGGCGCCACAGCGCGGCGCGCGATTCGCGCCGGCGCAGCGCGCGGGCGGAGGCGGGCGTGTCGGGCGCGGCGTCGTAGCC
>NZ_JBFUGW010000656.1:0-579 GCF_056402735.1 Rhizobacter sp. P3_C12 | reverse complement strand
GCGCCCGGGCAGCGCCCCGCCGGCCAGCGCGACGCGGCCTCGCCACAGCAGCACGCCGGCCGTCAGCACGGCGCACCACGGCGGCAGGTGCAGCAGGTGCGGCAGCACGGTCCACGCGATCACGAGCAGCAGGAACAGCGTGTCGCGGGTGTCGCGCGGCAGGTGGCGCCAGCCGGGCCAGCGGGGCAGGAATGAAGTCACTGCTGAATTTATTGCCACAGCGCCATCGCCTCCAGGCAGCGCCGGCGCTGCAGCTCGCCTTGCGCCGGCTCGATCTGCAGGCCGGGCAGGCGCAGGCCGTAGTCGGCACCGGCACGCTCGGCGGCCAGCACCCACGCGGCCAGGCGCGACAGCCGGTCCTCGGGGGCGAGGCCGGCGCAGCGTTGCCAATCGAGCCACAGCTGCTGCTGCACCGTCGAGGTGGTGTCGCGGCTGACCAGCTCGCCGCCGGTCTCCAGGCTGCGCGCGGCCTTCTTCCAGACCACCAGCTTCAGCGGGTCGCCGCGCCGGTAGCCGCGCACGCCTTCGAGTTCGCCGCCATCGGCGCGGCGCCCGGTGGCCGGCCCGCCGGGCGTGGGA
>NZ_JBFUGW010000655.1:0-587 GCF_056402735.1 Rhizobacter sp. P3_C12 | reverse complement strand
GCCCGCCGCTCATCTACTACATCCACGCCGATCACCTGAATGCGCCGCGCATCGTCGTCGATCAGACTGGAGCCAAGCGCTGGCGCTGGCTGGCCGAGCCGTTCGGCACGACGGCGCCGGAGACGAATCCCGATGGGCTCGGGACCTTCACACAGAACCAGAACCTGCGCTTCCCGGGTGCGGATGCGTCGGCGATCGGCGTCGTAGTCGTAGTTGCCGGTCACGCTCGCCTTCGTGATGCTCGCGATCGAGCCGTTCAGCCCGTAGACCGCCATGTAGTTCGTGCTGTCGCTGGTCGTGTTGCCGGCGTTGTCGTAGCCGAAGCTTCTGGCCGGGTTCGTGATGCTCGTCAGCCGGTTGCTCGTCGCCTCGGTCGTGTAGGTGCTCGGGCTACCGTTCAGGCTCACGCTCACGCGGTTGCCGTTGGGGTCATAGGCAATCGACCAGGTCGATGCGGCCGTCGTGATGTTGGTCAGCCGGCTGTTCTCGTCGTAGTCGAAGCTCTGGTCCAGCGCAATCTGCGGCGTGCCGTCCGTGGCCAGCAGGTGCGTGAACCCGCTGATGCGGTCGGCGGCGTCGTAGTCGTA
>NZ_JBFUGW010000654.1:0-590 GCF_056402735.1 Rhizobacter sp. P3_C12 | reverse complement strand
TGATATTGGCGTGCAGCGCCAGGAAGTAGTTCAATGCGGGGGACTTGGTCTCCCAGAGCTCGTACTTGATACGTTTTGCACCAGCGAAGTCGGTCCCATCGACTGCGTTCACGATCGCCCTGCGGTTTGGATGGTTCACGCGGATCAGTTCCTCGACACGAGTGAACTCATAGGAACTCTCCGATGGCATTGTCAAGCTCCGGCTCTTCTTTGGGCGTTCGGCGACAGACTTGCCTCGCAGTAGGTCAAGGAGCTCCTCCATCCGCTTTGGGTACTCCGCGTCATCACTGAAGTCCAGATAGAAGTGCCCTTGAAGGTATCGTGGGGTCGAGTCGGGTTCTCGCCGGATGATGACTAACTTGCTCTTCTTGTCTCGAAGCAATCCGTCCCAATGGACAGCACTGCCCATGAAGGTTTGACCTTGCCCTCGGATCTCGCATCCCATAGCCGAGGGCATTACGCGGCTCGCTTTTCCTGGGCAGCGAGCCAAGCCCGTTCGAATTGCATTGGACTGACGTAGCCGAGCGTCGAGTGAAGCCGGCGGTGGTTGTAGAACGCCAGCCAGTCGATGACCTCGTCCTTGGCGGCCC
>NZ_JBFUGW010000653.1:0-593 GCF_056402735.1 Rhizobacter sp. P3_C12 | reverse complement strand
CCGTGCAGCAGCGCGAGTCGGCCCCGCCGGAATCCCGGCGCACCGCGCGCAACGCGCCGCGCTTCGTGGCACTCCGCCAGGCACTGGCGGTGCGCGACGTGCCGGTCGACGAGGTGCGGCTGGGCACGGGCCGCGGCGAGCCGATGCTGTGGTTGCACGTGACACCTCCGGGCCGGCCTGCGACATGGCTGGGCGTCGCGGGGCAGGTGGTCGTGCCGGCGTGGTCGGCGCGCACCTTGCTCGCGTTGCTGATCACGAGCGTGCTGGTCGCCGGCGTCAGCTGGCGCTTCACGCGGCGCCTGACGCGCCCGCTCGAGCAGTTGCGCGAGCGCATGCAGGCGCACCAGCCCGGCCAGGCCGCGCCGGCCGCCGCCCCGGCGACCGCCTCGCCCGAGGTGGCCGCGATCGACGTCGCCTACCGCGACCTGCTCGTCCGCCTGCAGCAGCACGAGCGCGAACGGGCCGTGCTGCTGGCCGGCGTCTCGCACGACCTGCGCAGCCCGCTCGGCCGCATCCGCATGGCCGCCGAGCTGCTGCCCGACACGCCCGAGACGCAGGCCCGCCGCGCCAGCATCGTGCGCAACGTGCAGGAT
>NZ_JBFUGW010000652.1:0-601 GCF_056402735.1 Rhizobacter sp. P3_C12 | reverse complement strand
CCTTCATGATCAGCGGCATCGGGTCGTCGCTGCCCAGGCGTGTGACGRCCCACAGGTTGGCCATGCCGCCCTGGTGCAGGTGGGCGTCGAGCCGGAAGCCGTCGATGACCTGGCCGGCGGCCAGGCGCGACGAGGGCCTTGCCGGCCCGGCCTCAGTGTCCATCGATCAGGCGCTGGGCCAGGCGTTCGGGCAGGCCGGCGGCGAGCACCTTGGCGGCCGCGGCCTCGTGGTCGTAGGGCACGCGGTGGTAGGTCAGGTCGCCGCTGACGGTGTCGAAGGTGGCATAGGCGGCGGCCGGGTTGCCGTCGCGCGGCTGGCCGGCCGAGCCGGGGATCACCAGCCATTGCCGCTGCGGCGACAGCGGGATCGGCACGCCCGGCACCGGCGTGAAATCGCCGACCTTGCCGGTGCCCGACAGGTGGAACAGCAGCGGCTCGTGCACATGGCCGCAGAAGGTGATGCGCGCATCGGTGGCATGCAGGCTGCGCACCGCATCGAGCCGGCCGGTGACGTAGCCCCACGCGGCCGGCGCATGCGCGTTGGCATGCACGTAGAGGCGGTCGGCGTCGCGCGCGGTGAGCGGCAGCTTCGACAGGAAGT
>NZ_JBFUGW010000651.1:0-609 GCF_056402735.1 Rhizobacter sp. P3_C12 | reverse complement strand
ATCCGCTGACCGACGCGCTGCTGGGCGCCGCGCGCGTGCCGGTGCTCGTCGTCGACACCGATGCCGCGGCGCAGCGGCTGCCTTCGCGGGCGCCGGCCGTCGCGCTGTGCGAGGGCTTCGAGGACGAGGCCCAGGCCACCGCCGCGCAGGTGCTGKCGCATGTGCAGCGCGGCGAGTTGCCGGTGGCGCTGGTCGCGCAGGACCGCCTGCTGGTGCGCCGCGTGCACGCGCTGCTGGCGCGGCAGTCGGTCGCGGTGCTGGATGAAACCGGCTGGAAGCTCTCGACCACCCGCGCCGCGGCGCAGCTGATGGGCCTGCTGCGGGCGGTCGGGGCATCGAGTGCCGATGCGACGCTCGATGCCCTCAAATCCCTGACCGCCCCATGGCCCGGCCTGGGCCCGGTGGCGGCGCTCGCGCAATCGCTCGAAGCCAGCTGCCGCCGCCACGGCTGGCGCCGCACCTCGCAGATCGACGCCGAACGCCTGCACCCCGGCGAGGCCCGGCTGTGGAGCGCGCTGGTCGAGGCGCTGGCGCCGCTCGCCGAGCCAGGCCGGCGCCCGCTGCGCGCGTGGTGCGAGGCGCTGCAGGCCCTGCTGCGCGCCGCCGGCC
>NZ_JBFUGW010000650.1:0-618 GCF_056402735.1 Rhizobacter sp. P3_C12 | reverse complement strand
GCCTTCTCGGCCCTCCACCGATCGCACATCACCGGCTTTGACCTGCCTCGGCTCGGCAATAGGGGTGGCTCCCCTTCGGCACAGATCCTTTCCTTGAGCTGCTCCGCCTCGGGGCCGGGAGGGGATGTCCTGTCGAAGAGGAACATGAAACTGAGAACGCAAGCGACCGCGATCAGCGTGTAGAACACAAGACCAAACAGCGTCCAACCAATCTCCTTCAAGAAGGTCATGCCTCCTCCTCATGGCGCCGCAGGCGCACGATTTCGAATGACCCTCTGCCCGGCAGAAGACGGGACAGAGCCATTCCCACACAGGCGAAATCTCTCATGGCTATCAGCTCATCTCGTGGTGGTCGAAAGCGCTCATAGACGACCGTCATGAGCGGGCCTCAGCAGGGAAGACCGCTTGATGGAAGTGTTGGGCTACATGCTCAGCGAGACAAGTCTTCGGCCGTTCCATCCACGGCGGGACCTACGCTCTCAGGCAAGCTGCGCAGGACCAAATCGAGAGCCTCGTCCGCTGTGAGACCCGATGCAGGGAGACTGCGTCCTGGAATCGACACGGTGTGCTTGCCTTCGGGCGTGCACCCGACCACTGGGCAGTCCTCGGTGTATGGAT
>NZ_JBFUGW010000649.1:0-620 GCF_056402735.1 Rhizobacter sp. P3_C12 | reverse complement strand
AGCTTGGCGGCACGAACCGGCTGATCGTCACCGACACCGAGTACGGCGACCTGGGCCAGGTGGTGCTGCAGACGCAGCCGTACTTTCTGGACAGCGGCTCGTCGACGAGCACGGGTAGCGCCGACGTGGGCTTGTCGCGCACCGAGTACGACGCGCTGGGCCGGGTGGTTCGCATCTACACCGCCGACAGCCAGGGCAGCCAGCCGGGCGTAAGCTTCGGTAGCCGGGGCAGCCGCCGGGCGAGGTTGTCGAGCACGGCGTATGGCGCGCTGGTGGTCACCACCACCGACGACCAGGGCCGCACGCGCCGCGAGGAGAGCAGCGTCGAAGGGCGCACGATCCGCATCACCGACCCGCTGGGCGCGCAGATCGTTCACCAGCACGATGCGTTCGGGAACCTGGTGGCGACGAAGGATGCGCTGCAGAACAGCGTGCAGATCAGCTACGACGTGCGGGGCAACAAGCTCAAGCTGACCGACCCGGACGCCGGGGTGATCGAGTACCGCTACGACGCGCTGGGCCAGGTGGTGCGGCAGCAGAACCCGCTGCAGCTGCAGCGCGGCGGGCAGACGACGATGCAGTACGACGTGCTCGGGCGGATGACGCTGCGCACCGAGCCG
>NZ_JBFUGW010000648.1:0-621 GCF_056402735.1 Rhizobacter sp. P3_C12 | reverse complement strand
CTGGTCGCTGGTCAGCGCGTCGACCTGCGCGGTCGTCCAGTTGCGGATCGCGGCGGTGCTCAGCGCACGCAGGTCCGACGATTCGAGGTGCGGGATCTGGTCGCTGGTGAGGGCGGCAGCCTGGGCCGTCGACAGCACGCCGAACTGCGTGGTGCTCAGTGCGTTCAGCGAATCGGAGGTCAGCGACGACAGCTGGCTGGTCGTCAGCGCGGAGATCTGGCCGGTCGTCAGCGAGGCGACCTGGTCCGAGGTCAGCGCGCCGAACTGGTCGCTGTTCAGTCCGCGGATGCCGGCGGTGCTGATGGCACGCAGGTCGGCCGATTCGAGGTTGGGGATCTGGTCGCTGGTCAGCGCGCCGACCTGTGCGGTGGTCAGCGCGGCGAACTGGGCGGTGCTCAGCGCGCGCAGGTCATCGGTCTGCAGGCCGGCGATCTGCGTCGGCGTCAGCGCGACGACCTGGGCGGTCGACAGCGCGGCGAACTGCGCGGTGTTCAGCGCGTTCAGGTCGGTGGTGCTCAGGTTGGCCAGTTGCGCGGTCGTCAGGCCGGCGACCTGGGCGGTGGTGAGCGCACCCATCTGGTCGGAGGTCAGCGCGTCGATCTGCGCGGTGGTCCAGTTGCG
>NZ_JBFUGW010000647.1:0-621 GCF_056402735.1 Rhizobacter sp. P3_C12 | reverse complement strand
GTGCGGCGCCGAGCTCGATGCGGTCGATGTCCGGCGCGAGGCGCGCCACCGCCTGGCCCGTGCCGCGCCCCGGCCACCACCAGCGCGGGTCGCCCGAACCCATCACCAGCTTCGACAGGTTGTGCTGCCGCGCATGCGCGACCAGCACCTCGGCGACATCCTGGCCCGACAGCACCGCGCTGCGCGCGCCCAGCGCCTGGGCCAGCTTGACGGCCTGCAGGATGCCCTCGCGGCGCGCGCCGGGCAGCCGCTGCAGGGCCGGCGTCTCGACATAGACGGCATGCCAGCTGACGGCCAGCTGCTGCGCCAGCCGCGCGGTGCTGCGCACCACCTGCTCGGCGCCCGGCTGCGGGCCGATGCAGCACAGCAGCGCGCCCTCGGTCTTCCAGACCTGTGCGATCGCGCGGTCGCTGCGGTAGGCCTGCACGTCGTCCTCGACGCGATCGGCGGTGCGGCGCAGCGCCAGCTCGCGCAGCGCCATCAGGTTGCCCTTGCGGAAGAAGTTCTTCGCCGCGCGCTCGGCCTGCGCCGGCAGGTAGACCTTGCCGGCGTGCAGGCGCGCGATCAGCTCGTCGGCCGGCGTGTCGACCATCACGATCTCGTCGGCCCGGTCGAAGAAGG
>NZ_JBFUGW010000646.1:0-633 GCF_056402735.1 Rhizobacter sp. P3_C12 | reverse complement strand
CACCAACCTCAGGCCGCTAGACTGCACCGGGATCACCCGGGAGTCGGCATCCGCCAAATCGGCCAATGCCCCACCCATGGAATAGGGCACCTCCCCTCGCGCCTCCGCTCTCCGCACCTTCTCGCGATTGGCTGCTGAATTGCCGTATCCAATCTTCGCCAGATCGTCATCGGACGACAGGCTGTAGTCGACTGGCGTCAAGAAACTCCGGACGCCAGCAACGATCTTGGCGACCTGGTTCGTCAGTGACGAGCCATTGGACCCCGAAGGTGTCGCACCGCCTCCAGACGTCTTCTGCTCCGTCGTCTTGACCGTCGATTCCGGCGTTGCTGAAACACTCCCCGACGGATTCACAGTGACGCCATCACAGCTCGGATGGCAGATGGTCTGCAGGTACGGGGTCTTGCTCTCCTTCAGATCCGACCACCCGCTCGGGTCCGTGCGCGCCAGCGGATCGTTGCGCACATAGCTGTAGCGGTTGTAGGCCTGCAGGTCCGACGGATCGCTGACGAGCTGGTCCACCGACAGGAAGCGACCGATGGTGGCGTCGTACAGCCGGCCATTCATGTGCGTCAGCCCGATGTCATCGAGCTGCTCGTGGCCGGTGAAACCGCGGTCCGTGCCACTGTTGAC
>NZ_JBFUGW010000645.1:0-638 GCF_056402735.1 Rhizobacter sp. P3_C12 | reverse complement strand
GATCTACCGGCGCACCAAGAACCTCCGCGCCGTGCAGCTGCTCCTTGGGCACTCCAAGCTCGAGTCGACGGTGCGGTATCTGGGTATCGAAGTCGACGACGCGCTCGAGATCTCCGAACAGACTGAAATCTGAGGCGATCGATGGCGGGTGCGCTGGCAGCTTGCCAGTGACGCCGCCTGAACCATGGCCGTATGCTCTCGGTGCGCGTCGGCGGTTCCGGCCACGAGCGGTCCGTCGCCAGTGACCGCTCTCGGGCCGCCCACCGCCAATGCTCTCCGCATGAGACAGAATGGTTCGGAGGCACCGAACACTGCCATGTTCACCAGTAGACGACACGACCCCGTCCGCAGGTTGCCTGGAGGAACTACACGATGACCGAAGATAAGTCCTCTCAACCGAAAAAAGGCGGCACCAAGGATGGCGCCATCGGCTTCGTTGGATTGCTCCTACTCGTCGCGTGCATGGCGGTGTCGTACTACTACCCCTACCCAAGTGGTAAGCGCCCGGATTTTCTGAGCCTGCTGATGCTCTGGGCACGCGAGGCATTCATCCTCGTCGTTGCGCTCGCTGGCCTTGTCGTACTCGGAATCTCCGCAGGCATCAAGTTCATCAGGAGCCTTAGTTCATCAGGAGCCTT
>NZ_JBFUGW010000644.1:0-642 GCF_056402735.1 Rhizobacter sp. P3_C12 | reverse complement strand
GGCGCAGCCGCCACGGCAGCGGCAGCACCAGCAGCACCGCGGCCAGCAGCCCGGCCACCGCGGCCCACGCCGGTGCGGCCGGCACGCTCCACACCGCCCACGGGGCCTGGGCCAGCAGCGTCAGCCAGGCCACGAGCTGCTGTTCGACCCAGGCGCCGAGCGTCCACAGCAGCGGCCAGGCGGCGCCCAGCAGCGCGAGCGGCGTGATCACCAGCGTGATCAGCGGGATCGCGACCAGGTTCGCCGCGAAGCCGACCAGCGAGATCTGCTGGAAGAAGACCAGCGTCAGCGGTGCCAGGCCGACGGTGGCGATCACCTGCGTGCGCAGGCCGGCCCGCAGGCTGCGCCACGCGGTGGCGAGCCGGCTGGCGGGCGCAGACGCCGAGGCGATGGCATGCACCGGCTCGGACGCCATCAGCAGCCCGACCGCCATGAACGACAGCCAGAAGCCCGGCTGCAGCAGCGCCCAGGGATCGCAGGCGCTGACCACCACCGCCGCGGCCAGCAGCACCAGCGGCCACGGCCAGCGGCGTGCACCGGCCTGCAGCAGCGTGACGACCGCGAGCATCCACACGGTGCGCTGCGCCGGCACGCCCCAGCCGGCGAACAGCRCATAGCCCATCGCGGCCGCGAGGCCGATCC
>NZ_JBFUGW010000643.1:0-643 GCF_056402735.1 Rhizobacter sp. P3_C12 | reverse complement strand
GATCGTCGAGTCGCGGCCCCTGCACCTGCGTCGGTCGTGCGTCTCGTCTGAGGCGCACGTGGGTTGAAACTTGACAGTAGACACCGACGCCAGTAAATCCGGCAGTCGTGCGTCTCGTCYGAGGCGCACGTGGGTTGAAACACGCCCGCCCCGAGGCCGTCGGCATCGTAGCGATGTCGTGCGTCTCGTCTGAGGCGCACGTGGGTTGAAACGGCCGTCTGATCGCTCAGGTTGCGCGCGTAGGCGGCGTCGTGCGTCTCGTCTGAGGCGCACGTGGGTTGAAACATCGACTGGATGGAGGTGTCGCCGGGCTCGCCGCAGTCGTGCGTCTCGTCTGAGGCGCACGTGGGTTGAAACTGCTGACCGAGTCGATCTTGATCAACGAGACACGGTCGTGCGTCTCGTCTGAGGCGCACGTGGGTTGAAACTCCGCGTCGCCCGGCGAGTCGAGCGGCGGCCACTGGGTCGTGCGTCTCGTCTGAGGCGCACGTGGGTTGAAACCATGCCTTCATAGCGCGCGTCCTCTGGCACGTGCGGGTCGTGCGTCTCGTCTGAGGCGCACGTGGGTTGAAACCGCTGGACCGGCCGCATTGCGCATCGCATCGAGTGTCGTGCGTCTCGTCTGAGGCGCACGTGGGTTGAA
>NZ_JBFUGW010000642.1:0-652 GCF_056402735.1 Rhizobacter sp. P3_C12 | reverse complement strand
TTGTTTCAACCCACGTGCGCCTCAGACGAGACGCACGACGTCCTCTTCGGCAGCTTGCTCGCCGATCGTGATGGTTTCAACCCACGTGCGCCTCAGACGAGACGCACGACGACATAAACACTCCAAAGTGAGTAATTAACGTGCCGTTTCAACCCACGTGCGCCTCAGACGAGACGCACGACCGGATGGCGACAAGTCACCCAGCGCACCTATTTTGTTTCAACCCACGTGCGCCTCAGACGAGACGCACGACAGAGCGTCACGCGATCAGCGCGGAAGGTCGGACCGTTTCAACCCACGTGCGCCTCAGACGAGACGCACGACTCCTCGCGCTCGCCGCTGGCGGCGCGCTTTTGGTCGTTTCAACCCACGTGCGCCTCAGACGAGACGCACGACCTCCGCCGCTGTCGTCCCGTTGTCATCGTCGAGCAGTTTCAACCCACGTGCGCCTCAGACGAGACGCACGACGCGTGCCCTGAAGGGCTTGCGGGATGCAGGCGATGTTTCAACCCACGTGCGCCTCAGACGAGACGCACGACGTCAGTGCCGCGGGGACTGCGACGGTCATCCTGAAGTTTCAACCCACGTGCGCCTCAGACGAGACGCACGACTGACCGCGCCATCGACAACACCCGCAACTACAGGAGTTTCA
>NZ_JBFUGW010000641.1:0-686 GCF_056402735.1 Rhizobacter sp. P3_C12 | reverse complement strand
GGCTGTCGTGCGTCTCGTCTGAGGCGCACGTGGGTTGAAACATCACGCCGTCGACCTTGCGGCCGGCGATGCTGGGTCGTGCGTCTCGTCTGAGGCGCACGTGGGTTGAAACACGACGTTGTCCGCATCCGGCTTGGTGGTCGGTAGGTCGTGCGTCTCGTCTGAGGCGCACGTGGGTTGAAACATTGGGCTTGTGCGGGGGTTTCTGGCCGATCTTGGTCGTGCGTCTCGTCTGAGGCGCACGTGGGTTGAAACGACCCGATGCTGCTGATGGGCGGCATGCTCGGCGGTCGTGCGTCTCGTCTGAGGCGCACGTGGGTTGAAACCCGAAGTCCCACAACGGCGAATGGGGTGGCACCGCGTCGTGCGTCTCGTCTGAGGCGCACGTGGGTTGAAACGCCGGCATCACGGCGCTGGTCGTTGAACTTGAGTGTCGTGCGTCTCGTCTGAGGCGCACGTGGGTTGAAACCACGATTTGAAGGCCAAGGCGCTGACGGATAAGGGTCGTGCGTCTCGTCTGAGGCGCACGTGGGTTGAAACACGTTCGAGGACCTGGTGGTCGCCTACCTCGACTGTCGTGCGTCTCGTCTGAGGCGCACGTGGGTTGAAACGCGCTGAGTGGGTTCGATGCCAGTGAGAACTCAAAGTCGTGCGTCTCGTCTGAGGCGCACGTGGGTTGAAACAAA
>NZ_JBFUGW010000640.1:0-688 GCF_056402735.1 Rhizobacter sp. P3_C12 | reverse complement strand
CTCTTCTTCGGTGCGAATATCGACGAGTTGGTATCGTCCGCCGGACTCCATCAGGGCAACCAAGTCCTTCGGCGTTACCAAATGCTCTGGATCCTGCCGAAAGAGCAAGGGCTCCTGATTGGCTCCGACGGCGGGAGCACTTGTTGGGCGCCGGCGAATCGGGAGCCGGTCGATGCAAAGCGATAGAAGATCCAAAGTGAGCATAAACTTGGTCGCTGCGTCGTCTCTTCCGAGCAGTACCTTCACGGTCTCCAAGGCTTGGAGTATTCCTACGATCCCTGGCACTACGCCCAAGACCCCGACTTCGGCACAACTGCCACCAACCTCCGCAGGTGTCGCGGCGGGGAAGATGTCGCGATACGACACAGGCGTCAATTCGTCTTCGGAATCGGCAACGTTAAAGACGGCAACTTGGCCTTCAAAACGGTTGACCGAGCCGTATACGAGAGGCTTGCTGGCTGCGGCACATATATCGCCGAGGAGAAATTTGGTTGAAAAGTTGTCGCTACCATCCAGCACGACATCGCAGTCTTGAATACGCTCAGCGGCGTTGGCCGCGACCAATCGTTGTTGATAGGGGCGGAATTGGGTATGCCGAAATTGCTTCGACAGCCGTTCAGCTGCAACCCTCGCTTTCGAATGTCCTATATCTTCGGGATGGAATAAAATCTGGCGGTGAAGGTTCGTC
>NZ_JBFUGW010000639.1:0-697 GCF_056402735.1 Rhizobacter sp. P3_C12 | reverse complement strand
CTGCAGGCTCATCGAGGCCGCGCTCAGGTAGGGCCGGGCCACCTCGCCGAACGGCGGCGTGTCCCAGTCCACCGTCGCCGCGTAGCGCAGCCAGACCTCGCAGTCGTCGGAGGTGGACCCGAGATTGGCGCCGGCTTCGTAGACGCGGCTCGCTACGCCGATGCCGCGCAACTCGGCCTGCAGCGCCGGCACCAGGTCGGGCAGCGGCGCGTTGCGGTTGAACTCGATGCACAGCCGCTTCACCGGCGCATCGCCGTAGTGCACGGTGTTGGTCGCATGCGACGGCGAGCGGCCGATCGCGAGCGAGGTGGCGCTGCCGGTGGCCTTCACCAGCTCCCAGGTGGGCACGGGGCTCAGGATCGAGCAACCGGTGAGGGCCAGGCAGGCAGCCGCCAGCGCGGCGAGGTGGATGTTCATCGCGGCCTCAGACGATCTCGTCGATGCGGCCGGCCAGGTCGAGCCCGGCCCGTGCCGCATAGCCGGCCGCCACCTGCACCGCGTCGCCGACCAGGCCGTCGGGTTCGCCGAGCGCCGCGAGCGCGAGGTGGGCGGCCAGCAGCATGGGGTCGGGCCCATCGCCCGCATCGCTGTCGGCTCGCGCCCGGCCTTCGTCGCTGAGCGAGACGGTGCTGCCGCCGGTGGTGCCGGCCGGAGCTGGCGCCGCGGCGGCCCGGGCCGGCGGCGGCCCGGGCCGGCG
>NZ_JBFUGW010000638.1:0-731 GCF_056402735.1 Rhizobacter sp. P3_C12 | reverse complement strand
CGCTGCGGCGCACGCGGGCCGCTTCCACCGCCTCGGCGCCCGGTATCGCGCGGGCCGTGAGGAAGCGCAGCATCGCGGCCGTGTCGTACGGCGAGCGGAAACCGAGCGAGACGGTCACGCCGTCGTCCGGCGACACCGACTCGCCGGCTGCATCGCCGCGCAGCCGGGTCGGGCTCATGCGGTAGCTGTCGGCGAAGGCCGCGTTGAAGCGCCGCAGGCTGCGAAAGCCGCTGGCCAGCGCGACCTGCGCGATCGGCAGCCGCGTGTCGGTCAGCAGCTGCTTGGCCAGCAGCAGGCGGCGCGTCTGCACGTACTGCAGCGGCGTCACGCCATGCTCGGCCGCGAAGATGCGGCGCAGGTGGCGGTCGCTGACGCCCAGGTGCGCGGCCAGCGCGGCGATCGACGGTGTTTCTTCTTCGGYGGCCGCATGGTCCAGCCAGTGCGCCGCCTGGCGGGCCAGCGTGCGCGATGCATCCATCACCGTCCACGCGAGCCCCGGGCCGGGCGCCACCTCGGGCCGGCACTTCATGCAGGGCCGGAAGCGGGCCGCCTCGGCCTGGGCGGGCGTGTCGAAGAACACGCAGTTCTCGCGGCGCGGTGTGCGCACGCGGCAAATCGGTCGGCAATAAATGCCGGTGGACGTGACGCCGACGAACCAGCGGCCGTCGAAGCGGGCGTCGCGGGCCTTGTTGGCCAGATAGGCGGCTTCGGAGTCGACGGTAGGCATGGCG
>NZ_JBFUGW010000637.1:0-738 GCF_056402735.1 Rhizobacter sp. P3_C12 | reverse complement strand
GGGCGGGGGCGGCGGAGGAACCGGCGCAGGCGGGGCCGGCGGCGTCACCACCGGCGGCTTCACCGGCACGTTCACCGCGGCCGGCGCGGGCGCCTGCGCGGGCGAACCGGCCTTGGCACCGGCCGAGGCCTGACCGAGCTTCTTCAGCTCTTCGACGTTCTTCGACAGTTCGGCGACGCGCGACGAGTTCTCCTTCGCCTCGCGCTCCTTCGCGACCTTCGCTTCCGTGGACGCACTGCCCTTGCTCAGCGTCAGCTTGTCCGGCGTCGGGGCGGCGGCCTTCTTGCGGTCGTCGACCTCGGCCTGCACGGTGCCGCTGGTCTGGCGCGACGCGCCCTCGACCTTCGACGGCGCCACGCCGCTGGCGAGGCGCTGGCGGTAGGCGCCGAAGTCGGCGCTCTGCGCCTGGATCAGCTGGCGCGCATCGGCCGGCGTGATCGCCTTCGCGGTCTCGGCCGACGGCACGGCCAGCACGGCACCGGCCTTCAGCCGGTTCATGTTGCTGTTCAGGAACGCGTCCGGGTTGCCCTGGTACAGCGAGGCCAGCATCTGGTCGAGCGAGACGCCCGGGCGCTTGTTCGCACCGGCAATGCGCGACAGCGTGTCGCCCGGCTTGACCTTGTATTCGTCGGCGCCCACGGAACCCTCGGCGTCGGACGGCGCCGAGGCGACGCGCGGCGTGTTGCGTGCCGGTGCCGGCGGCTCATCGCCGGTGACCGCGGGACGCGGTGCCGGTGC
>NZ_JBFUGW010000636.1:0-759 GCF_056402735.1 Rhizobacter sp. P3_C12 | reverse complement strand
GGCTGGCCGGCGGCGGTCGCGGCCTGCGCGCGCTGCGGCGACACCTGCAGCGCCGCATGCTGCGGCAGCGGCTGCGGCACCAGCACGAGCTTCTGCTGGCGCAGCGCCTGCGTCAGCGAGCGCGGGTGGCCGAGGCGCAGGCCGAGCAGCAGCGAGGCGCGGCGCTGCAGGCCGCTGCCGTTGTCCAGCACGCCCCAGGACGGGCGCCCCGGATCGAACCCGCCGGCGCGGTCGCGCGTCAGCCGCACGATGTCGCTCAGGTAGGCCGCCTTGTTCTCCAGCAGCAGCGATTCCAGCTCCTGCGGCGAGTGGTGGCCGAAGAACGGGCGCAGCGAGTTCTGCGTGTAGTTCTCGCCGTGCAACGCCAGCAGGTGGTCCAGCGCCCGGCTCTTGCGCCGCGCCGAGCGGTCGAACGGCGGGTACACCGCCTGCTCGATCTGCGCCGCCGGCGCGAGCTGCAACCGCTCGACGCCCGGCACGCTGTCGGGCCCGATCATCTGCGACCACAGCGTCCTGGCCGAGCCGCCATTCACCGAGAACAGCTCGCGCAGGTGCTGCACCTGGGCCAGCCCCTGCGCGATCACCTGCTCCATCATCAGCAGGTAGGTCTGCAGCTGCTGGGCGCGCGCCCGTGCCTGCGGCGGTGCCGAGCGCGGCACGCCGTGCCGGCCGACGCCGTAGATCGCCGGCAGCAGCTGCTGCACCGAGTGGTAGCGCTGCAGGTCGCGGTGCTCGCCGCGCGGCAGCGCGGCGGCGGCA
>NZ_JBFUGW010000635.1:0-761 GCF_056402735.1 Rhizobacter sp. P3_C12 | reverse complement strand
CCACCTCGGCCGTCAACAACAGCCAGCTGATCTCGCTGAACCTCGACATCCTGGTGATGCTCGGCTTKGTGGGCGACGTGCGGGCCAACTACACGCAGGGGGGCGCCGTGTGGACGAGCGACGGCTCCATCCCCTCGGGCCCCACGGTGCCGGCACTGCGCGGTTCGCTGCTGCTGGCCAACACCACGATGGAGACCTATCACCAGGTGGTGAATCCGAACCAGTCGGCCTCGATGGGCTGCTTCGGCTGCCACTTCTCGACGACCAGCACCGGCACCAGCCACCTGTTTCCGATCAACCCGCTGCCGACCAAGTGACAGGAGTGAGCGAGGTAATCGACGGCATCAAACCATCACTGGCATCTTGTCGGATCCACCTTGCAAGGATTGCTGGGAATTGACTTTTGTCCGCCAATCACCGGCGTCGCGGGAGGTGTGGCCCCGTTTATGAATGCCATTCCCAATCCGTAGGCCACATACCTGGATTCGTCATAGAGAATCTTGTCGACACCATTCAATGGGTTGACTCGACTTCCATCAATGGTCATACCTGCCGCTGAATTTCCATCCATTCGGAGCGCATGGGTGGCACCAAATGCTCGAAAAATCTCGCACAACTCTGCGGCAGATGCGCTGCCGCCTGAGGTGGAAGACATGAAAATCACCTTGTTGTCGGGAGTCAAGCCAAAAGCCGACCATCTGTTGATATCGGAATCAGTGGTGCAAACGCCATTTTTGATGATGGAAGTCGATGAACTGACC
>NZ_JBFUGW010000634.1:0-787 GCF_056402735.1 Rhizobacter sp. P3_C12 | reverse complement strand
CTCGGTGCTGTGCGCGCGGAAGCCGTCGTACTCGCCGTCGCGCTGCGCCGCCTCGAAGACGCGGTTCAGCGCGGCGATCACCTCGGGCGCGTTGCGCCGCGTGTGGTCGCAGGCGAGCACGTGGCCGCCCAGCCCGCCGGCGACGAAATCGCTGGCCGCGGCGAACACCTTCGGCTCGGCGCGGCGGAAACGGTAGATGCTCTGCTTCGGGTCGCCGACGATGAAGACCGACGGCGGCCGCTGCCCGCTCGCGCCGCCGCCGGCGCCGGCATAGGCCGAGAGCCAGCTGTGCAGCGCATGCCATTGCAGCGGGCTGGTGTCCTGGAACTCGTCGATCAGCACGTGGCGCACGCGCGAATCGAGCCGCTCCTGCACCCAGCCCGACAGGTCGGCATCGCGCAGCAGCGCCAGCGCGCAGCGTTCGAGGTCGGCCATGTCGGCCAGCCCGCGCAGGCGCTTGAACGCGGCGAACTGCGCCAGCAGCACGCGCGACAGCCGCGCCATCCGCAGATGCTCGTCGTGCGCGAGCTGCTGGCGGCTCGCGTGGTGGATGGCGTCGAGCAGCGCGACCGCGTCGTCGAGCTCGGGCGCGGCCAGGTGGGCGCGCAACTGGCCGCTGCTGTTCAGCAAGGCGGTGCGCGCGGCCTGCAGTGCCGCTTCGGCATCATCGAATGCGAGCGCCTGCTCCAGCAGGCCGCCCTGCTTGCGCGGCGTGGCTTTCGGCTGCGCGCCGAGCGCCGCGGCCACGCGCAGCAGCAGGCCGCGCGCCGCGGCGTCGTGCAGGCGC
>NZ_JBFUGW010000633.1:0-803 GCF_056402735.1 Rhizobacter sp. P3_C12 | reverse complement strand
GTGTTGCGGCGCTGTTGTTCATAGAGCCAGACGTCAGTTTCCCGCGCCTGAGCAAAGTTCGCCGTCTCCCCGACTAGCTGCCATCGTGACTGTGCGGCTAGTTGCGCCGATCGCGACCGCTTCCGCAAATGGCCACGTGCTGCCGGTCGCGACTGACTACTAGGCTAGGATGCCTGCGCCTGCTGCGCTGGCTGGGCCGCTGAGTTTTAACGTTGGAGGGCATAGATGCGGCTGCTTATCAACGTTGTGATGCTGGTTGTCCTGCTCTTGCCAGCGCTCCTCGTAGGGAGTTCCGCCTGGTTGTGGTGGAGCAAGCTGTCGAGGCCTTGGGTATTCACGGCCGTGAATTTCCTTGCGCTCTATTCGCTCACCGCGTATCTAGTGCTTCGTCAGCTCAGCGATCTCGGCACTACTGGAGAACCATCGAGGCAAAGGACATCACTAGTGGACCAGCTGGTAACGCAGGCGGCTTCAGACCTGGTGTTGTTCTTGGTTCTCTCTGCAGTGTGCCTTTGGGCAACCCGTTGGGTCCTGTCGCAACCACATATTTGAGGCAGCATGCCTCCTAACCCTTCCATCGAGAGAGGACGTCCTGTAGCTGGCGTCACCAGCTTCAAGCCGCCTCTCATGTCAGCCGTTGAACGGCTGTTTGCTAAGCTTGGGCGAACTTCCGCTCTGGGTCGTTTCGAGGCCGCCCGCAGCTGAGCCCGAACGTCTTCAGCCGGCCAGAAGCGGTCCTTTCATGACGTCCGCTCTGCGGCAGCGCTTCTCGCGACGCTACGATGCCACCCCGGCACCCCGGC
>NZ_JBFUGW010000632.1:0-823 GCF_056402735.1 Rhizobacter sp. P3_C12 | reverse complement strand
CTCATGAGACCAACACGGTCAACATCACCACGGCCTGCCCGGCGTACGCCACCGAGCTGTACCTGAACAAGGGCGACGGCACGTTCGAGCGCTGGTCGATCACCGGCGTGACGCTGMTGGAGCATGCCAGCCAGGACCGCTACCTCACCAGCCATGGCGAGATCCAGGACGGCTTCGGCTGGACCCCAGGCAACACCTTCTACCTGCTGGACATCGACGGCGACGGGCTCATCGACCTCGTCACCGCGTCCGTGCCGAGCCAGGGGGTCAAGCTCGATCCGCCCCCCGAGCCCTGCGCGACGGTGGTCTGCACCCACGTCTACAAGGGCGACGGCCAGGGCGGTTTTGTCGAGCAGCCGACCAACGCGACCTACCAGAACCTGTACTCGCGACCGGAGGGCCCGTATGCGCTGGGCCAGCCGTCGCACCTGCTCGACATCGACAACGACGGCAACCTCGACCTCGCCGCGGCCGGCATGCTGGGCACCGGCGCGAACCTGTATCCGCCGATCCTGGCGTGGCGTTCGCGGGGGGACTTCAACTTCGATCCGATCTCGGTGGCATCTCATGACTGCGACCGGCCCCTCGACTTCAACGGCGACGGACGTGCCGACTGCGTGATGTGGGGCCTGTCGGTGTCCACCGGCGCCGCCGGCCTGCTCAAGGTGGCCAACTACAACCTCGGCAACATCTCGGTGGGATCGCCGCCGCTCGGCCTGCACGGCGAGAAGAGCGCCGACATGCTGGTCGCCGACGTGAACCGCGATGGCCGCGACGACATCCTGTGGTGGAGCAGCGACCCGACGCAGAACAAGGTGTACCT
>NZ_JBFUGW010000631.1:0-861 GCF_056402735.1 Rhizobacter sp. P3_C12 | reverse complement strand
GCGATCCACTCGCCGATGCGGTCGTGCGGCCAGATCCAGATGTCCGGGCCCTTGCCGGCCGCGGCCGCCTGCTGGAACTTGTTCGGCGCGTCCTCCGGGTGCTCCACCACCACCTGCACCCCCGTCTTGGCGGTGAACTCCTCGCCCACCTTGGCCAGGCCGTTGTAGCCCTTGTCGCCGTTGATCCAGATCAGCAGCTTGCCGGGCTCGGCCGCCTGCGCGGCGAGCGGCAGCGTGCCGGCCAGGGCCAGCGCCGCGGCCGAGGCCAGCAGCGCGAGAGGGAGTCGTCTGGTGGTGCTCATCGTCGTGTCTCCTGTGGTGGCCTCGTGGGCCGTCGAACGCCTGCGCCGCCTTCAGCCGGCGCCCGGGAGCGTACGCCCCTGGGCGTCGAACAGAAAGCCGCGCTGCGGCGAGAAACTGAGGTACGCGGTGTCGCCGGTCTTCAGCGGGTTGTCCGGAGCGGTGCGGATCGTCATCGCCTCGCTTCTCGTTGACGAATCCAGGCCGGTCAACGTGACGTGCAGATACGTGGTGTCGCCCAGGTGCTCGGCCAGCTGCACATGCGCGCGCATCGCGCCTTCGCGCGGCTGGGCGCTCGCCTCGAGGTGCTCCGGGCGCAGGCCGACGGTGACCTTGGTGCCGGCCGGGACCGAGGCCGCATCGGCAGCCACCGTCACCGCCGAGCCGTCGTCCAGCGCGACGTGGGCCAGTTGCGTGTTGGTGCCCGTCAGCGTGCCGCCGATGAAGTTCATCTTCGGCGAGCCGATGAAGCCGGCGACGAAGCGGTTCACCGGCCGGTGGTACAGCTCCATCGGCGTGCCCACCTGCTCGATGCGGCCTGCGTTGAGCACGACGATGCGA
>NZ_JBFUGW010000630.1:0-865 GCF_056402735.1 Rhizobacter sp. P3_C12 | reverse complement strand
GCCACGAATACGAGCCGTCCTGCGCGTAGTCGACCAGCGCGCGGAAGAACGGCGGCGCGAGGCCGTCCATGTACGACTTGGCTTCGCGGATGATGTGGCGGGCCACGAACTCCGGCGTGTCCTCGAACATGTGGATGAAGCCGTGCAGCTCGCGCAGCACGTCGTTGGGCAGGTGCTGCGAGGTGCGCGTCTCGCCGTAGAGGTAGATCGGGATCTCGGCGTTCTTGAAGCGGATCTCTTGAATGAACTTGCGCAGGTTCAGCACGACCGGGTCGAGCTCGGGGCCCTGCGTGAACTCGTTGTCGTCGATCGACAGGATGAAGGCGCTGGCGCGGCTCTGCTGCTGCGCGAACTGCGACAGGTCGCCGTAGCTGGTGGCGCCCAGCACCTCGAAGCCCTCTTTCTCGATGGCCGCGGCCAGCGCCCGGATTCCCAGGCCCGAGGTGTTCTCGGAGCGGAAGTCTTCGTCGATGATGACGATCGGAAAGTTGAAACGGAGCATGGCCACCTCTGGAGGGCAACGGAATGAAGGCGCGAAGTGTAGGGCCGATCGATGACAGGTGCGGGGTGCGCCTTACACTGCCGACCTGCGTGCGGGGTGGACGCAACAGACCTTCCAACAAGGAGAGCCCGTGGACATGAGCCCGTCAACGTTCTGGTGGGTGGCCGCCGGGGTGGCAGTGGCCGCCGAGCTGGCCACCGGCACCTTCTACCTGCTGATGTTCGCGCTCGGCCTGGCGGCCGCGGCGATCGCGGCGCTGCTGGGCTTCAAGCTGCCCGGCCAGCTGGTGATGGCCGCCGTGGTGGGCGGCGGCGCGGTGGCGCTGTGGCACTGGCGCCGCATGCAGCAGCCGCCGGCCGGCCC
>NZ_JBFUGW010000629.1:0-879 GCF_056402735.1 Rhizobacter sp. P3_C12 | reverse complement strand
GAGGTGTGCTGATGCGCGGCGGCCTGATCACCGTGCACGACGGCCGCGACACGCTGGAGCGCGCGGGCGAAGACGACCTCATCAGCGTCAGCGAAGCGGCCTACCTGCAGGCGGCCTTGGTCCGCCAGCGCCTGCGCGCTGAACAGGAGGCCCAGGCGCGGGCCCTGGTGGTGATGCCGCTGGGCACCTGCGCCAACTGCGACGAACGCTGCGACCCCGCCACGCGCTACTGCGACCACGACTGCCAGACCGACCACGCCCAACGCGAGGGCCGCCTGGCCCACGCCTCCAACCTGCGGGCCTGACGCCCGCACCTCCACATGAACCGACAGAACGCATTGCGGCCCGAGCGGCTGCAAGGGAAGGGTGTTGCCCGATGAGTACCGCAGTGATGGCCCTATGCTGGCCCATCCGTATGCCGCCGACCCAGAAGGCGGTGCTGATCAGCCTSGCYGACCAGGCCAACGACCAGGGCAGTTGCTGGCCCTCGATCGCCACGATCTCCCTGCGCACGTGCTTCGGYGARCGCGCGGTGCGCAACGCCGTGCGYTGGCTSGARGAGCARGGGCTGATGGCGGTCGGSCTCGGSCGCAAGCGCTCCAACGTSTACACGCTSGCGCTGCACCGMATCCAGGCCATCTGCGAGGCACAGGCGCAAGCCCGAGCCCAGGCRCGTGCCGAAGCCGCTGAAGCGGAGGACGCCTTCGCCCCGACCGCAGGCGCCTTCGAGGCCTTGCTGCGGTCCGCAGGCCCGGCCCACGGATTTGCTCAATCGAGCCCACGCGACCCGGCACGAGGTGCCGCCCATCACCACTCCATGTCGCGGTCGCAGACCGGCACCACGTGCCGGCAAGCGGCACCAGATGCCGGTGAGCGGCA
>NZ_JBFUGW010000628.1:0-888 GCF_056402735.1 Rhizobacter sp. P3_C12 | reverse complement strand
GAGCAGCCTCGCGCGCCAGCATCCGGGTGCGGCCACGGCCGTGGGCGTGTGGGCCAGCCAGGCCCATCCGCAGCAGCATGCGCGCAATGCGCAGCAACTGGCCGGCACGGTGGCCGCGGCCTGGGTCGCGGGGGTGCCGATCGACTGGTCGGCCTGGCGCGAGGGCGCCGCGCGGCGCCGCGTGCCGCTGCCCACCTATGCCTTCCAGCGCCGCCGGTACTGGGTGGAGGCCGGCGAACAGGCTGCGCCGAAGGCCGACGGGAACATCTTCTACGCACCGAGCTGGCAGCGCAGTGCAGCGCCGCGGCCGGCCGCCGGATCCGAGCCGGGCGGCCACGTGCTGGTGCTCGGCGACGTGGACAGCATCAGCGCCAGCGTGCTGCGCGAGCTGCGCCAGCGCGGCGCGCGCGTCAGCTTCGCGCAGCCCGGCGCGCGCTTCGCCCGCAACGCGGCACAGCAGTACACCGTGCGGCCGGCCGAGCGTGCCGACTTCGACGAACTGCTGAACGCGCTGCAGGCCGACGGCCCATTGACGCAGGTGCTGCACCTGTGGAGCCTCGACGGCCAGCGCGGCGCGGCCGCGAGGCCGAAGCTGGAGCTTGGCTACCTGAGCCTGCTGGCGTTCGCGCAGGCGGTCGAGGCAAAAGCCATCGAACCGCTCGCGCTGACCGTCGTCACCGACCGCCTCGAAGACGTGACCGGCACCGAGCCGCTGGCGCCCGAGAAGGCGACGCTGCTCGGCCTCGCGCGGGTGATGGGCCAGGAGATCCCGTCGCTGCGCTGCCGTGTCGTCGACGTGCTGCTGCCGGCACCCGAGAGCGAGGCCGAGGACCGGCTCGCCCGCGTGCTGGTCGACGAGGCGCAGGGCGACAGCGCCGACACACCCGT
>NZ_JBFUGW010000627.1:0-894 GCF_056402735.1 Rhizobacter sp. P3_C12 | reverse complement strand
GGCCTGAAATGGGGCAGCACCCGCGTGCCGATGCACCGCACCAGCGTGCGCGAGACCCCGAGCGGGCGCGAGTTCCGCACACGCTATTTCAGCTTCCCGCGCTGGCGTTACAAGCTCGCCTACGAGGTGCTGCGAGAGAACGACGGCCTGGCCGAGCTGCAGGCGCTGGTTGGCTTCTTCAACGCCCGCGGCGGCGCGGCGCAGCGCTTCCTCTACCTCGACCCGGACGACTGCACGGTCGTCGACCAGCGCCTGGGCACCGGCGACGGCGCCATCCGCAAGTTCCAGCTCGTGCGCACCTGGGGCGGCATGGTCGAGCCCGTCTATGCCGCGGCGGATGACGCCCGCGTCTTCCTGGGCGGCGCGCTCGCCGACCCGAGAACCTACGACATCGGGCCGAGCGGCGTGCTGACCTTCAACGTGCCGGTGGCGACCGGCCTGCCGGTGACCTGGGCCGGGCACTTCTACTGGCGCGTGCGCTTCAAGCAGGACGAGACCGAGGTGTCTCAGTTCCTGCGGCAGCTGTGGGAAGCGCGCAGCGTCGAGCTGATCACGGTGAAGCCCTGAGCACCCGACGATGAGAACACCGTCCTGGGAGAAGGCGCCTGGCGCGCTGGCCGAACTGCTGAACTCCGAGCTCGAGCTCGGCTGCATCGACCTCTACACCTTCACGCTGCCGGGCGGCCTGGTGCTGCGCTGGACGAGTGCCGACCAGGCGATCACGGTCAACGGCACGACCTGGTCGCTCGGGCCGGGCCTGCGCCGCAGTCGCACCCGGCTGAGCGTCGGCATCGAGGTCGACAGCCTGGACRTGACGGTCTACGAGCTGCCGGCGGACCTCGACAGCGAAGAGCGGGCGATGCAGCTCAACGGCACGCCGCTGCTGGCCTACAT
>NZ_JBFUGW010000626.1:0-907 GCF_056402735.1 Rhizobacter sp. P3_C12 | reverse complement strand
GCATCATGTTGGCCCAGACCAGCTGCACGCTGCCGGGCTCGACCTGGTCGGCGGACAGCACCGTCACCGGCGCGCCGCTCCAGCGCTTGGGCGACCACCACGGCGCCTTCGCGAGCTGCGCGCTGCGCTCGCGCAGCGCCGGCGTCGGCTCGACCGCGATGCGGCGCGCCTGCGGGTAGGCGCGCGCCAGGTGCTCGGCACCGGCGCCGCCGAAGCTCCACCAGTCGGCGATCGCGTCCGGCTGCTTGCGCACGATCGCGAGCCGTTCGGCCATGCGCCGCGCGATCTCGCCGTGCAGCCACGGCGCCTGCGGCGCCACGGCGAGCCGGCGCAGCGCCCGCGCGACGACCGCACGGTCGAAGCGCCGCGAGGTGTCGGCCGCAGGGGAATCGCTCATCGGCGGGCAGTATATTGAGCCGGTGATCTTCTCGCGCCTGCTCCGCCACATGCCCTCTTCGTGTGCGGTGTGCGAGGGCTGGGACAGCGGCCCGGCGGCCCGCGTCTGCCGGGCCTGCGTGCAGCGCTTCGCCGACACCGCGCCACGCTGCACCCGCTGCGCGCTCGAGGTGCCGCCGGGCGTCGCCACCTGCGGGGCCTGCGTACTGGCACCGCCCCCCTTCGATGCAGCGTATGCCGGCACCGGCTACGCCCACCCGTGGTCCGGCCTGATCACCCGCTTCAAGTTCAGCGGCGCGCTCGACCTGGCGGATGCGCTGGCCGCGCGCATCCTCGCGGCCCGGCAGCGCGATGCCGCCGCGTGGCCGCAGTGGCTGCTGCCGGTGCCGCTCGCGCCGGAGCGGCTGCGCGAGCGCGGTTTCAACCAGGCCTGGGAGCTGGCCCGCCGGCTCGCGGCCGCCAGCCCGGCCCGCGCCGACGCGCGCCTGCTGCTGCGGGTGCGCGCCACCGC
>NZ_JBFUGW010000625.1:0-941 GCF_056402735.1 Rhizobacter sp. P3_C12 | reverse complement strand
GCGCCGGGCTGTGGCGCGACCGCTACCGGCTGCTGGCGCCGGCCGGGGCCGCGCCGACCTCGCCGCACCGCCTGCTGCTCGGTCCCGACGAGGATGGCCGCTGGTGGGACCTGGGCGAGCACACCGATGCCCCGGCCGCGCGGCGCGCCGCCGGCAGCCTGCGGCTGTTCCTGCTGCACCTGCACCAGGAGAGCGAGGGGATGCACGTGGTCGAGCACGTGCTGCTGCGCCCGCTCGCGCCGGGCGGCCGCGCGCATGCGGCGCTGAACCTGAAGCCGGGCTTCCATGCGCTGCGCGTCACGGTGCTGATGCCGGGCTGGACCGCGCGCACCCGCCAGCCGGCGTTCCGCCGCTTCGCGCAGGACACCTTGCGCATCAACTGCCCGGCCCACCTGTCGCTGCACTGCCTGTGGCTGGAGCTGGAGGCGATGCAGCGCTTCGAGGCCTGCTGGGTGCCGTGGCTGGCGGCACGCGAGGCGCTGGCGGCCGCGCCCGGCGATGCGCACCTGGCCGAGCAGGCGGACGGGGCGGCCTGCCRCGTGATCCAGTGTGTGCGCCAGCCGGGCGACACCCCCGATGCAGGAGGCGAGGGCGACGAGCCCTTCGTCCAGGGCCATGCCTGACGCGCACCTGATCGAGCACCTGCACATCGATGTCGGCTTCGACGGCGCGCTGCCGGCCGACGAGGCCGACGAGGCTGAAGTACGGCTCGCCGCGTTCATGCAGGGCCCGGCGCTGCGCATCGTCGACGAGCTGTTCGACGAGGCCTGCGCGCCCGACGAGGTGTGGCGCATCGACGAGCTGGCGATCGACCTCGGCGAGGTGCCGGTCAACGGCATGGAAGACGAATGGGCGCTGCGCCTGCGCGAGCGGCTGCAGGACCGGCTGGCCGACCTGCGGGGGCCCGGTGGCGCGGCCGCGGCGCGCGGCGGGGCCGGCGG
>NZ_JBFUGW010000624.1:0-947 GCF_056402735.1 Rhizobacter sp. P3_C12 | reverse complement strand
CGCCAGCGGCGCGCGCAGCGGCAGCGCCTGCAGCACCGGCACCGCCTCGCGCGGCGTGCGCCGGCGCAGCTGGTCGCCGAGCAGCCCCTGGCCGCCGCGCAGCAGCACGCGGCACAGCGTCATCAGCAGGCGGCGTTCATCGTCGGGCAGGCGGTCGCCGCGCAGCACGTAGATGCGGCCGCCGGCCGCCGGCGCGTCGGGGCCGGCACCGGCCTGCCGCACCATGTTCTCGATCGCGTGCTGCATGTCGTCGGAGTACGAGGTCGCGCGGTCGTTCAGCACCACGATGTCGACCTCGAACGAGCGGGCCTTCCAGAAGTGGTGGCCGCGCACCATCTGCTGCACCAGCGGCAGGTCGTCGTTCGAATCGATGGTGACCAGCAGGATCGGCCGGTCGCCCGAGATGCCGTAGCGCCACAGCGCGCGCTGCGACAGCTGGTTGCCGCGCATGAACTCGGTGCCGGGGCGGAACGTGGTGTCCGAGAACATCAGGTACGACGACAGCGCCTGGAAGTGCGTCGCCTCCTCGCTGCCGATGCCCAGCTGGTGCAGCTTGGCCTGCGCATACACCCACGAGCGCGAGATCTCGCGCTGCAGCGCGCTGAACGAGCCGAGGCGCTGCCAGGTGCGGCTCGCGCTCTCGCGGTCGGTGCCGAAGGCCAGCACGAAGGCCACCCGCGCCGACTGGCCGGGCTTCAGCTCGATCGTCTGGCGCAGGCACAGCACCGGGTCGAGCACCGCGCCGGTCGTCATCGCGAGGCCGCCCTGCTCGGTCATCGCGAGCGGTTCGCGCTTGCCGCGGCCGCGCCCGATCACCGTGCGGCGGTCGGTGTCGTACGACAGCGGCCCGGCCTGCGTGCCCTCGACCACGGCGCCGAGGATCGCCGTGGGCGCCGCCTCGTGCGAGGCGCGCGGGCGCCGCGTGGCCAGCAGCGCACCGCGCGCCG
>NZ_JBFUGW010000623.1:0-954 GCF_056402735.1 Rhizobacter sp. P3_C12 | reverse complement strand
AGGTTGGCGTTGATGCCATGCGCCATCGCCACGGCTGCCATGGACATCCCCGGCTGCATGCAGGCTGCCACGGCATTGGCCTTGAACTCGTCGCTGTGGAGCCGACGCCGGCGCCGAGCGCCAGCGGGTTGGACGGGGAAGGTCATACGTATCCACCAAAGTTGAGGTGGGTACGAGGCTCCTATGTGCCTATCGCATTCTCAAGATGGTCAGACTGGACGCTCACGATGCGCTCACGAGCATGGAGATATGCGTTGAGCCCCGCCGACACACTTCGCCGCCTGGCCGACGGGCACTAGGTTCCGGCAGTCCGGGAGCAGACGCTCGTGGGCGGGAGGAAGTGGCCGAACGGCGCCTTCCGCATTGGCTTAGCAGTAAGCGATGCCGTCTCGTTCAAAACCTACGTGAATACCTCACCGTTCTTGCCCTCGTTGAGCTGCTTGCAGAGGTCCTCCGCCTGTTCCTTCGTTCTACAAGGGATTAGGACCTTTCGCTGTCCGGCGTAGTCGTTGCAAACAAGCGGATTGCCGGCACGAGCTGTCGTGACCCGATAGGGCCCGGCGTTTGGCGGCACAACATATCGCGGCATCGTCGAAAACCTTGTAGGTGTACGGTTCGGTCGAGTCCATTGGACCTTAGTCTGCCCGAAAGCAGCCATTCGCGACCGACAGCAAGTGGCCGGATCCGGCCATGGCATGTACGCGACTGCGGTCTACGGCGCACGTTGCTTGACGACCGAAACGTCCTCCAACGGGGCGGGCCAGATCTGAAGATGGTACCGATCATCGCCGTCGAGGCCATCCTCAGACAACGAATCGAGGCCGGAGAAGCAAACACGCACGCGATAAGTCCCAGGGGTCACAGGAATGCGGGCCGCACCTGGAAAATAGTCGGTGCAACCGGCAATGACCAAGTTCTCACCGGCTACGAACCAAGTTCTCACCGGCTACGAAC
>NZ_JBFUGW010000622.1:0-965 GCF_056402735.1 Rhizobacter sp. P3_C12 | reverse complement strand
CCGCGGCGCGGGCCACCACGTCGGCCTTCGCCGCCTCCTGCCAGGCCTTCTCGACCCACGCGAGGATCGGCTTCCATTGCGCCAGGTCGGCCTCGACCTTGGCGGGCGGCAGGTCGAACAGCGTCGCGCCCTGCTCGACGCAGCGCACGTAGGCCTGTGTCTCGCGCAACGCGCCGAGGTACGGGAAATTCGCCTGCGCCGCCCACTCCACCATCTGCTCGGCGGCCTTGGTGCGCGCATCGAGCCGCATGCCGACCATCGCCACCTTGCAGCGGCCGCTGGCCACGCGCGGCAGCGTGCGCAGTTCTTCGTAGCAGGCAGCCGCGGATTCGCGGTCGAAGAGCGAATGGCACACCGGCATCACGATCATGTCGGCATACATCACGACCCGCGCCAGCTCGCTGTCGCGCAGGCCGCCGGGGGTGTCGATCACGACGTGGCTGATGCCGCTGGGCGGGCGCAGCACGCTGCGCGGGTCGACGGCCCAACCGACCACCGGGGCGCCCTGGGCCACCGGCTGCTCGGTGCGGCGCTTCAGCCACGCGAGCGACGACTGCTGCCGGTCGACATCGCCGAGCATCACCTTCAGCCCTTGGCGGGCGCAATAGCCGGCAAGGTGGGTTGCCAGCGTGCTCTTGCCACTGCCTCCCTTGCGATTGATGACGGCTACCACACGCATGGACGATGAAACCCGGGGTCCTGCCAGAACGGCACCCGATTACATCACCGAAGCGCTCGCGCCGGGCTCCGTACAAGCCACCTTTCACCGTGCTCACGTTTGGATACCGGCACCATGACCGGTTTTTCAGTGGACGGCGGTGCGGACCAGCGCCTCGCCATCCGGCAGGAAGGCATGCAGCTGCGTCACCGGCAGCTCGAAGCTGACGGTGTCGCCGAGCTTCAGTGACTCGTCGGTCACCTTGGCCAGCAGCGGCGGCTCGGTGTCATGCCAGGTGACATAGGCG
>NZ_JBFUGW010000621.1:0-971 GCF_056402735.1 Rhizobacter sp. P3_C12 | reverse complement strand
GCGCAGGTCGGCGGCGAAGTCGGCCAGCGTCACGTCGGTCTCGTGGCCGACGCCGCAGATCGTCGGCAGCGGGCTCGCCGCGATGGCCCGCACGACCTGCTCGTCGTTGAACGCCCACAGGTCTTCCAGCGAGCCGCCGCCGCGGCACACGAGCAACGCATCGACCTCGTTGCGCTCGGCCGCCTGGCGCAGCGCACGCACCAGCGCCGCCGGCGCCTCGGCGCCCTGCACCAGGCTCGGGTAGACGACGACGGCGACATGCGGCGCGCGCCGGGCCAGCGTGGTCAGCACATCGTGCAGCGCGGCGCCCGACGTCGAGGTGACGACACCGAGCCGGCGCGGAAACCGCGGCAGCTCGCGCTTGCGCACTGGATCGAACAGCCCCTCGGCCTCGAGCCGCGCCTTCAGCCGCAGGAATTGCTCGTACAGCGCACCGGCGCCGGCCTGCTGCATCGATTCGACGACGAACTGCAGTTCGCCGCGCGGTTCGTAGACCGCGAGCCGCCCGCGCACCTCGACGCGCTGCCCGTCGACCGGGTTGAAGCCCACCAGGCTCGCCGCGCGCCGGAACATCGCGCAGCGGATCGCCGCCTGCTGCCCGTCCGCATCCTTCAGGCTGAAGTAGCAATGCCCGCTGGCCGCACGCGAGAAGCCCGACAGCTCGCCCTGCACRACACAGGCGCTGAAGCGCGCCGCCAGCGCGTCCGACACCGCGTTGACCAGCCCCGCGACGCTCCAGACCAGGCGCTCGCCCCGCCCCGCCGAGCGCTCAAACATGTGCAAACCCAGCGTTCATGCGGGTCGAGAACTCCACAAGCCCGCCAATCAAGGGCTGGCGGCGCGATTCGGCTGTCATGCCGCATTCACAATCGCCCAAGTCATTGATTTTCAACGTTTTTTTCATGCTTAAAGATTGAGCAATCTGTGGCAGAGCCTGAATTGGCGCGGCTTTGGCGCGTTCGACCCACGGT
>NZ_JBFUGW010000620.1:0-973 GCF_056402735.1 Rhizobacter sp. P3_C12 | reverse complement strand
TACCTGCAAGGCGCGAACCCGGCGCAGGCGCTCGGATACAGCGGCCTGGCGTACGTCTGCGCGAAAGACTACGACCTCGGCGGTTCGGCGCAGGTCGAAAACCACACCTTCGAGATCCAGGGTGCTCTCGCCTACTCGCTCGGCAGCGCGGTGCCCGACGTGGACCCGAGCCGCGCGCTGCTGGATCTGCTGATGAACGGCCGCTACGGCGCCAACATCGCAAGCGACCGGCTCGACGGCATGCAGGACTGGTCGGACTACTGCGTCGCGGCCGGCCTGGTCATGTCGCCCGCGCTGACCGAGCAGATCTCCGCGGCCGAGCTGGTGCAGCTGCTCGGGCGGCTCACGAACACCGCGCCGGTGTGGAGCGCGGGGAAGCTGAAGATGATCCCCTACGGCGACAGCCCGGAGGCAGGTCTCGGGCGCACCTTCACGCCCAACGTGAAGCCGGTCTACGACCTCACCGACGACCACTTCATACCGAGCCCTGGCGAGCCGCCTGTGAAGCAGGAGCGCAAGAGCCCGGCCGACGCGAAGAACCATTTCCGGGTTCAGTACCGCAACCGGGCGAACAGCTACAACGTCGACGTGGCCGAGGCGAAGGACCAGGCGGACATCGATGCGCACGGGTTGCGCTCCGAGGCGATCGTGAAGGCCGACTGGATCACCGACGGCGCCGTCGCCCGCCTGGTCGCCCAGCTGATGCTGCAGCGCTCTCTGTACATCCGCGCGACCTACACCTTCAAGTTGCCGGCGAACTTCAGTTTGCTGGAGCCGATGGACCTGGTCACGCTGACCGACGTGGGCCTCGGGCTGGACAGGCACCCGGTGCGCATCACCGCCACCGACGAGGAGAACGACGACGGCGACCTGACGGTGAAGGCCGAGGACTTCCCGGTTGGCGTGGCGAGCGCCACGATGTACCCGAGCGAGGTCAATGCGGGTTACCTGCACGACTACAACGCGGCGCCAG
>NZ_JBFUGW010000619.1:0-974 GCF_056402735.1 Rhizobacter sp. P3_C12 | reverse complement strand
GGTCACACCCGCCTTCGTGATGCTCGCGATCGAGCCGTTCAGCCCGTAGACCGCCATGTAGTTCGTGCTGTCGCTGGTCGTGTTGCCGGCGTTGTCGTAGCCGAAGCTGCGGGCCGGGTTCGTGATGCTCGTCAGCCGGTTGCTCGTCGCCTCGGTCGTGTAGGTGCTCGGGCTACCGTTCAGACTCACGCTCGCGCGGTTGCCATTGGGGTCATAGGCAATCGACCAGGTCGATGCGGCCGTCGTGATGTTGGTCAGCCGGCTGTTCTCGTCGTAGTCGAAGCTCTGGTCCAGCGCAATCTGCGGCGTGCCGTCCGTGGCCAGCAGGTGCGTGAACCCGCTGATGCGGTCGGCGGCGTCGTARGTCASGTCGCGCAGCACGTTGCCCAGCGGGTAGCGCACGATGCGGCCGCTCAGGTCGAACTGCCTCGTGTGATTCACCAGGCCGCTKGCCATGTGCCAGTCCCAGCCGCTCACCGGGCCGAAGGGTTCCCACTTCACGTTGCTGATCAGCGGCACGGGCGTRCTGCCTGCGTCCTTSGCCAGGCTCATSGCGATCAGCTCGCCGGTGTCGCGCGTGATCACCAGCACSCGGCCCGACGGRTAGGTGATGGTCATCAGGTCGCCRTGCGAGTAGGCGTACTTCACCGTCGTCTGGATCGGCACGGTGTTCGCACCGGCCTTGGCGTTCACCGACTGCACGGCTTCGGTGATTCGGCCGCGCGGGTCGTACTTGACGCGGGCGAAGCCGCTCGGGTGATCCACTCGGCTGAGCCGGCCGATGCTGTAGGTGTAGTCCGCGCCGACGAGATCCCAGCTCCAGGTGATGGTCTGGCTCGGCTGACCGCTCTGGCTGTAGACGACGCTGGTCAGCCGGCCTTCCAGGTCATAGGTGTAGGTCTCGGTGACGCCACGGCTGTCGGTGCGGGTCTTCAGACGCCGCGCCGCGTCGTAGGTGATGTTGGTGATACCGG
>NZ_JBFUGW010000618.1:0-987 GCF_056402735.1 Rhizobacter sp. P3_C12 | reverse complement strand
GACCAACGCCATCAAGGCGATGCCCGTTTGAGCMTGCGCCATGTTTGCGCTGGTCGACGTCAACAACATGTACGTGAGCTGCGAGCGGGTGTTTAAGCCCTCGCTTAACGGACGGCCGGTCGTCGTGTTGTCAAGCAACKATGGCGCCTGCATCGCGCGCAGTAACGAGGCCAAGGATCTCGGTGTGCAGATGGCGCAGCCGTGGTTCCAGGTGCGACATCTGGAGCGCGAGACGGGGCTGATCGCGCTGTCTGCCAACTTCGAGCTGTACGGCGACATGTCCAGTCGCATGATGTCGATCGTCGGGCAATACGCGCCGCGGCAGCAGATCTACAGCATCGACGAGTGCTTCCTCGACTTCGACGGCGTGCGCGGCGACCTGGTCGAGATTGGCCGCGACATCCGCCGGACTGTGCTGCAGTGGACCGGCCTCCCGACCAGCGTGGGCTTCGGTCCGACCAAGACCCTTGCGAAGTTGGCCAACCATGTCGCGAAGATGGCCGATCGCAAGCCGGGCTCGTATCCGGCCGCCTTCGCACAGGTGTGCAACTTCGGTGCGATGTCCCGAGCGGAGCTGGGAGAAGTGATGGGGGTAACCGAGGTGGGCTGCGTGTGGGGCATAGGCCGGCGCATCGGAGCGCGACTGACAGAGGCCCGCATCCACACGGTGCGAGACCTGCTCAACGCAGACATCACGGCACTGCGCAGCCAGTTCAGCGTGGTGTTGGAGAAGACGCTCCTGGAGCTGCGCGGCACCTCGTGTCTCGACCTCGACGACACGCCGGCAGGCCGGCAGCAGATCATGTGCTCGCGGTCATTCGGAAGCGCCGTGACCGAACTGGCGGAGCTGGAGCAGGTGGTCAGCGATTTCGCGTCCCGCGTGGCTGAGAAGCTGCGGCAGCAGGGCAGTGCGGCGGGATCGGTTCACGTCTTCATTACGACGAGCCCGCATCGAAAGCAGGATCGCCAGCACAGCCCGAGCATGAC
>NZ_JBFUGW010000617.1:0-1033 GCF_056402735.1 Rhizobacter sp. P3_C12 | reverse complement strand
CTGCCCACCCTTGACCATCCGCACCGCCTCAAGCTTGAATTCCAGCGTGTAGCGCGCTCTCTTTGCCTTCGTCACTTTCGTTCTCCTTGCCTGGATTGAACCACTCAGCAAGGGATACGGATTCCGCGGGCAAGGTCATGGTCCCGGTAGTTGCGATCCGCAGAACGACATTCCTACACCGAGCCCTGCCCGCTCGGATCTGCTCGCTCTCCACCTTGGACAATAGGCTCCTCGAGAGTGCACACAAAGTATCCGGCCAACTGCTTCGGGACCTCTTCCCAAGGCAGGTCTTCTCGCTCCTTGTCCCCTAGAAAGGCGCGCTCGCGATAGCCGACCTCCAGCCCTCGTCGGTACAGTTTCAGATACTGCGGATGCATGTGTTCGAGCAGCCCGAAGCGCTCGATCAAAGGAATGAATCGGTGGCCTCGCTCGGTCAAGCCGTTCGCCGCAAGCAGCAAGACTGCCCCTTCGCTCAGCTGGCCGCGGGCGATGTTGGCGTACTGCTCCCGCTCCTTCGGATGCAGATCAGCTTCGGCAATGTGATTGAACACCTGGAACAGCACGCGGAAGTACGGTCCGAGCGCAGAGGGGTGTTCGGCATACACCGTTCCTTGATACAGCGTGGCGAGTCGATTTGCCTTGGATTCGGGCGTCTGCGTGAGGAACGAACTCATCGTTGAAACTAGGCTGGCCGCCCATGAATCCAGCGCTGCAGCGCCTTCGCGCCCAACGGAAGCGGTTGTCTCCAGTCGATCCAGCAGATCTCGGTTCAGGCCGAGCAGCTGTGAGCGTCCAGTCTGACCATCTTGAGAATGCGATAGGCACATAGGAGCCTCGTACCCACCTCAACTTTGGTGGATACGTATGACCTTCCCCGTCCAACCCGCTGGCGCTCGGCGCCGGCGTCGGCTCCACAGCGACGAGTTCAAGGCCAATGCCGTGGCAGCCTGCATGCAGCCGGGGATGTCCATGGCAGCCGTGGCGATGGCGCATGGCATCAACGCCAACCTATTGCGCCGCTGGGTGCGCCAGG
>NZ_JBFUGW010000616.1:0-1039 GCF_056402735.1 Rhizobacter sp. P3_C12 | reverse complement strand
GGTCATACGTATCCACCAAAGTTGAGGTGGGTACGAGGCTCCTATGTGCCTATCGCATTCTCAAGATGGTCAGACTGGACGCTCACGGCGCACGTGCCAGCAGTTCGGTCTTCCCCGCCGACCCACGGCTCGACCCGGACTCGAACTGTTGGGCACCGCGCAGGCCATTGACGGACTGCCGGCTGGGCCGCCGCAGGCTCGTACAGGACCTCGCGCCGCGGCAGCACAATGCCGCTGCCGTCGCCCCGCTTGGCCGCGTCGGAAGTAGCCGCCACCGCGATCCAAGGAACGTCCCTCGCAGCGGCTTGTACATCCATCACATGCGCCACCACCGGACCGACGCTGTGGCAACCGCATCCCTTCCAAATGGAGCAGCCATTCCGGAACGCCGATCGGTTGAGGTTTCAGCAAGTCTGCCGTTGCGTGGTCACCCTCGCGGAAAATTGGCCATACGCGTCCGAAGAGTTCTGACGTCATCAGCATCGAGTGCCAAGTCCTCGCGCTCTTGCACCATGTAATCGATCACCTCGCACAGGACCTCTAAGCGCGCCACTGACAAGTGAGGCCCAATCACCGCATCCCAGAAACCCCGGTCTTTCAAGCAGGTGATGATGTGCGCTCTTGTCAGCGGATTCTCGAAGAAGCCCACCACCTTCTGCTCGTGCAGGCTTACCACCAGAGCGCGCAGAAATGTACCGAGGTAAGCTGCAGCAGCCTGCACAGGCAGGTCAAGAAGGGGTGTAGAAGCAAGGAAGCCAACAGAGTCAATATCGACCGCCATGGGATCCACATCGATGAAGGCATCAGCCTCTTCCTGTGTCCAGTTCCATCCGGTCAGTCGCAGGTCCATGAGGTGCGGGGCAGGGACGTCCGCCCAAGCCTCCTCCACCGCATGACTCAACTCCAATGCGTCTCTCATAGTTTGCTCAGAACGTCCTTTTGATTGGCAATCTGTTTTGCCAGGTCCGCAACAATGCGTCTCTCATAGTTTGCTCAGAACGTCCTTTTGATTGGCAATCTGTTTTGCCAGGTCCGCAAC
>NZ_JBFUGW010000615.1:0-1058 GCF_056402735.1 Rhizobacter sp. P3_C12 | reverse complement strand
CGCAGCGCGTGCGCGATGCGCAGCAGCGCATCAACGAGATGGCCGAACAGGCGGTATCGCACACGCTGGCGGGCGACCACCGCGGCGCCGTGCAGCTGCTGCTGGCGCACGGCGAGCGCACGTTGAACGGCAAGCTGATCGAGATGGCGCGCATGACGCTGCAGCGCCACCACGAGAAGATCGCCGATGGCGGGCCGCTGCAGGAGCGTGTCGAGGCACTGCGCAGCCGCTATGGCGGCAGCGTCGTTCCCGGGCTCGGCCAGGCCGCGGGCCGCCAGGCCGGCGCGCTGACGCTGCGCGAGCGCGGCGCCCCCGCCGAGGCCGAAGCAACCGCACCCGCCGACGCACCCTGACAGGCGGCATCGAGGCCTTGCCCTAAGCCTCGCCTCATCCTGCTGCTGCGACAATTCCGGCATGCACCTTGGCCGCAACCGGGCTCTGTTCCCCTCCTCCCACGCTTCCTGGAACCCTCTGACGCTGGCCGTGCTGGCGAGCGTGTGGATCGCCACCCTTGCGAACTGGCCGCTGTGGCAGTCGCTGCGGGCGCTGCCCGAGATGCAGGGCCCGCGCGGCACGCTCTTCATCGTCGCGTTCGGCGTGATCGTCGCGTGCCTCACCAGCATCGTGCTGACGATGCTGGCCTGGCGCTGGAGCATCAAGCCGGCGATCGGGCTCTTCCTGCTGGCGGCGGCCTTCGGTGCGCATTTCATGGGCACCTACAACGTCGTGATCGACAGCACGATGATGACCAACGTGCTGCAGACCGACATGCGCGAGACGCGCGACCTGCTGAGCCTGCGCATGGCAGCGAGCGTGCTCGTGATCGCCGTGCTGCCGCTCGCGTGGCTGTGGCGGCGGCCGCTGCAGGCGCCGGGCCTGTGGCGACAAGCCGGCCGCAACCTGCTGGGGCTGATCGCGGCGGTGGTCGTGATGGTGGGCGTGGCGGGCGCCCTGTTCGCCGACCTCGCGTCGACGATGCGCACCCACAACACGCTGCGCTACAAGATCAATCCGCTGAACTCGTTCTATGCGCTCGGGATGCTGGTGCACGACGCCAA
>NZ_JBFUGW010000614.1:0-1071 GCF_056402735.1 Rhizobacter sp. P3_C12 | reverse complement strand
GGCAGCATCACCGCCAGGCGGGCCGCCTGCGCTGGCGCGAGCCGGGCCGCGTCGACGCGGAAGTAGTGTCGCGCCGCGGCCTGCGCGCCGAACACCCCTTCGCCCCATTCGACGTTGTTCAGGTAGATCTCGAGGATGCGCTGCTTCGACAGCAGCCCCTCCAGCATGAAGGTGATGACGAACTCCTGCGCCTTGCGAGGCAGGCTGCGCTCGCTGCCGAGGAACAGGTTCTTCGCCAGCTGCTGCGTGATCGTCGAGCCGCCGATGATCTTCGGCTCGGCACGGCGCGCCGGCGTGGCGCGCGCCTTGGCCGGCCGCTGCTCGATGCGCTCGTTGATCCGCTCGGCCCRGGCCTCGGCCCGCTGGTTCTTCTCCCAGGCCTTCTCGACCGCATCCCATTCGACGCCGCTGTGCTCGGTGAAGCCGGCATCCTCCGACGCGATCACCGCGCGCTTCAGCGTGTCGGCGATGTGGTCGTAGGGCTGCCACTCCTGGCTCCACAGGATCTGGTGCTGCTCGGTCAGCAGCCGCCACGCCTCGGAGCGCTGGAAGGTCGTCGACTGCGGATCGACGACGCTCATCAGCGCGATGCGGGCCAGGAAGTACAGCTGCAGTGCAAGCACCGACAGCACCAGCAGCGCGATCAGCCGCGCGATCTGTCGGGCCGCGTTCTTCATGCCCTGTTCTTCATGCGGCGGACGCGGACAGCCGGGCCTGCAGCTCGGCCAGCACCGGCGCCGTGTCCGGCCGCACGCCGCGCCAGACGAAGAACGCCTCGCCGGCCTGCTCGACCAGCATGCCCAGCCCGTCGCGGCCGAGCGCCCCGTGCCGTGCCGCCCAGCCGATGAAGCCGGCAGCGGCCGGGCCGTACATCATGTCCAGCGCCAGCGTGCCGGCCCGCAGCACGCGCGGCGACACCGGCACCTCGGCACCCTGCAGGCTGCTCGCGCTGGCATTGACGACGACGTCGAAGGCCTCGCCGCAGTCGGCCAGGCCGGTGGCGCGCAGCTCGACGTCGGCGTCGCGCG
Source organism: Rhizobacter sp. P3_C12 (assembly GCF_056402735.1). NCBI lineage: Bacteria > Pseudomonadati > Pseudomonadota > Betaproteobacteria > Burkholderiales > Sphaerotilaceae > Rhizobacter > Rhizobacter sp. P3_C12. Next base: position 43 of record NZ_JBFUGW010000614.1, on the reverse strand, counting down.
CCGGCGCGGCATGGCGTGCCGCCAGCGCCCGCGCCTTGTCGAC
>NZ_JBFUGW010000613.1:0-1081 GCF_056402735.1 Rhizobacter sp. P3_C12 | reverse complement strand
CTACAAGACGGGCGAGAAGGCGACGGCGCTGTCGATCCTCGAGCGCTTCCTGAAGCTGCACCCGACCAGCCCCGCCTTCGACTACGCGCTCTACCTGCAGGGCGTCGTCAACTTCAACGACAACCTCGGCCTGTTCAGCAGCATCGCGCGGCAGGACCTGTCCGAGCGCGACCAGCAGGCCTCGAAGGACTCCTACCAGTCGTTCAAGCAGCTGGTCGACCAGTTCCCGCAGTCGAAGTACACGCCGGACGCGCAGGCGCGCATGCGCTACATCGTCAACTCGCTGGCGGCCTACGAAGTGCACGTCGCCCGCTACTACTACCGGCGCGGCGCCTACGTGGCCGCCGCCAACCGCGCCCAGCAGACGGTGCAGGAATTCCAGCAGAGCCCGGCCGCCGAAGAGGCGCTGCACATCATGGTGCTGAGCTACGACAAGCTCGGGCTGGAGCAGCTGCGCGACGACGCCGGGCGCGTGCTGCGCAAGAACTTCCCGAACAGCGAGTTCATCGCGTCGGAGCCGCTGCCGGCGACGGCCCAGTAAAGACTAGAACGGCAAGGCCTGCGCCTGCAGGCCCTCCAGCCACTCCAGGGCCTCGGCCTCGGCCATCACCCGCGTCATCGGCGGCAATGCGTCGCGCAGGCGCTTGCCGTAGTTCATCCCCGCCATGCGCGGATCGCAGATCACCAGCAGCCCGCGGTCGGTCTCGCTGCGGATCAGCCGCCCGGCGCCCTGCTTCAGCGACACCGCCGCCTCGGCGATGAAGTAGTCGGAGAACGGATTGCGGCCCTCGCTCTCCAGGCGCTTGACGCGCGCCTCGACCAGCGGATCGTTCGGCGGCGGGAACGGCAGCTTGTCGATCATCACGCACTGCAGCGCGTCGCCCGGCACGTCGATGCCCTCCCAGAAGCTCTGCGAGCCGACCAGCACCGAGCGCGGCTGCGCGAGGAACTGCTGCAGCAGCTGGCGCTTCGGCATCGAACCCTGCATCAGCACCTGGATGTTGTCGCCCTCGGATTCGAAGGTGTCGCGCAGCCGCTCGCCCACCGTCTGCAGCGCCCGCAGCGTGGTGGTCAGCACGAA
>NZ_JBFUGW010000612.1:0-1084 GCF_056402735.1 Rhizobacter sp. P3_C12 | reverse complement strand
AGATCAAGGCGCTGATCAACGCCTCGGTCGAGAAGGTCGACAGCGGCACGCGGCTGGTCGGCGAGGCCGGCCRGACCATGACCGAGATCGTGCAGCAGGTGCGCCGGGTGACCGACCTGATCGCCGAGATCAATGCGTCGACCACCGAGCAGACCAGCGGCATCGCGCAGGTCAACCAGGCGGTGAACTCGCTCGACCAGGGCACGCAGCAGAACGCGGCACTGGTGGAGCAGAGCGCGGCCGCGGCCGAGAGCCTGGAACAGCAGGCCGGCGACCTGATGCGGCTGGTGTCGGTGTTCAAGGTGTCGGCTCACGCCCGGGCGTTGGCGCCGGCGCACTGAGCACCCTGAAATCTCGCCGCGGCCTCGGCAGCCGGTCGGCACGACGGGCGCGGCGTCGTTGAAACGTCAACGATGCGTCATGACAGCCGCTTGTTCCCGGCATTCCGTTCCTGTCTAATCCGCCGGCCGCGTCGATGCAGTTCCTCCAGAGCATTCGCCGCGAGCACAGGTAGTCGGTCGAACACCGCAGGTGTTCACCGATGTCGAGACGAGACGAGGAGCGTTCCGTGAAGAGCAGGAAGATGGCAGCGCTGATGCTGCTGATGGCGCACGCGTGCCTGTGGTGGGTCGGGTCGGTTGCAGCACAGCCCATCACGCAGTACCGGGCGAACTACGAAGCCATCGGCGCGTGGACGTCGTCGGTGCCGGCCGCAGTCGGTGACCTGATCCAGATCCTGGAGTCTGTCAGCGGCTCGTATTGCGCGTCGGTGCGCAATGCGCCGGACGACTACACGATCCGCGAGTGCTCCTACCTCGACCACGAGACCGACGGCGTGCACTTTCGCATGCGCCAGGTCATCGATTCCCGCCACGGCGAAGAGATCCATCACTCCGACAACATCATCGGCGGCACCTACGARACCCGTGGCCCSTGGGTGATGACGCGCATCAAGGGCCCGCCGCGCAGCTGCCCGGCGCAGCTCCAGCCCGGGCACCCGATCCACCCGATCAGCGGCGGCAAGAGCCTGCGCGAGGACCTCGGCGTGGGCCGCATCGGCGGGCAGCCGCTGGTGGCGCTGTAC
>NZ_JBFUGW010000611.1:0-1101 GCF_056402735.1 Rhizobacter sp. P3_C12 | reverse complement strand
CCGTGCGGGCGATCCCGTGTTCGCGTTCAACTCCTTCTGCGAAAGTAATGCCAACTTCCGCTTTTCAACGCAGAAGCGGTACGCGGAAGTCGTTTCCCGATTTATCGACTATCTCTACGAAGCACAGGTTTTCGACCAAGTTGTGCAGCCAGCCCGGCTAAATTCGGTCGTCGAAGCATATTCAATCTTGCTGCGCGACGGCTCCGAGGTCACGGCATCGCGCATCCGCAAGAGCAACAACGACCTCTGGCTGGCAGACGTAGCGGAGCGGCTCGACTGGGCCCCGCTGGCGTCAAACAGCTTTGACAACACCATCGCTGCAGTCAATCGGTTCCTGCGGCTTTCGGAGAGCCTTGCGCGGGAGGCCAGAGAGAAGGCCGTACTGCTTGGCGTCGACGACAAGCAAGGCTATACCGCCCTCATCAAAGCGCTCGACGGCGCGGTGACGTTAAGCCGGCACGAAGTCGCCGCGATGAAGCAGCATTCGATGTTTGGCAACGTCGCCAAGTACGCCCCGAGGGGCATCCAACGTGCAGGGCGTCTCCGCACCCCGGGTTTGCCATCAGCGAGTTCGCGGCGAACCCTCGACTTTCCGAGAGAGTACCTGCGAGCCCTTGTCGAGACAGCCAACTCGTGGCGAGACAAAGCCTTCTGGTTGCTGCTTTCGGCTACTGGCATACGCGCGAGCGAAGCGCTCAATTTGCATCTCAACGACATCGACCTAGAAGCTCAGAAAGTGTATGTGTTTGATCCGCGCGGACGCCGTGCCAGATTCGGCGCGAGCGACCCGAACCGCCTGCGGTTCAAGGGACGCGAGGTGGCCTACACCTACCTCATTCCCGAGCTACGCCAAGACCTCTTCTATGCGCTGCAGCAGTACCTGCGCCTGGAATTCGTCCCCTGCTCCGAACCCGGGGAGACGGTGTACCTATTCCAATGCGTCGAATCGCGAAAACGTGGCCAGCCCTATGTGGATGCAGCCCATGCGGCACTGGCCAAGAGCTTCAAGCGGGCGCTCAGGGCGGCCAACATTCCCGTGGGCAGCGAGGGCAAGGATTGGGTGCTGCAATCGCTGCGGCACATGTATGCCGTGTACATGGT
>NZ_JBFUGW010000610.1:0-1108 GCF_056402735.1 Rhizobacter sp. P3_C12 | reverse complement strand
CTCGACCTTGGCCCAGCTCGTGGTCCCCGAGGGTTCGCCGTACATGGCCTGGCGGGATGCCGCGCTGAATCGGCTGGAGCGCTTGTTTCCTGCACTCCCGGAGGACGACGATTTCGAGTACGACTGGCAGGCCGCCGAGCCGCTGGTGCCGCGCGAGTGTTTCGATCCCACCGCCCCCTTCGACCCGTCGATGAGTGCCGGCCTGGTTCGACGCGCGCTCGCCGATATCGACGATGACACGAATCCCTACGCGAGCACCCCCGCCCAGCGCGAGCGGGCAGGGGTCGTGCTGCCGTTGTCCGAAGTCGATTGAGTGCGGGGTTCCCCGGAAGTACCGCTTTGCAAGCGGTACGAATTGGTATCTTTGAGAAACCTAGGTTGGAATACCAATCCAGTACCAGCACACTCCCCCCTGGTTTTTGTGATGCATCTCAACCGGAGATCAGGGTGATGAAAGTGAAAGCATTGGGATTGAGCATGGTTGCCGTCGCGATCGGCAGCATGTGGGGGCAAGTCCAGGCCGCGTCGGCCTACGGCGAGCAGGGCGCCTGGGCCAGCGACGTGCAACTGGCGCAGTCCAGCGCGCCTGCCTGGCGCGAAGGCGTCACCTACACCGTCGGCACGGTGGTGAGCTATGGCGGCCGCGACTATGTCGCGCTGGTCACCCACACCGCCTGGGCGGGCACCAACTGGACGCCGGCGGCCACGCCGTCGCTGTGGTCGCCGACCAATGCCGCGCCTGCACCCGCACCGGTTCCTGCACCCGCTCCCGCGCCGTCACCCGCACCGAGCCCCGCGCCCGCACCGGCCCCCGCGCCGAACCCGGGCGGCACCTGCTACCTCGCCTGGGTGGCTGGCACCGCCTACACCGGCGGCGCGACCGTCAGCTACAACGGCGTGAACTACAAGGCCAACTACTGGACGCAGAACAACAACCCGGCCACCAGCAGCGGCCCCGCCGGCAGCGGCCAGCCGTGGACGGCCGTCGGCAATTGCGCCGGCACCCCTGCGCCGGCTCCTGCACCAGCGCCCGCGCCTGCACCTTCTCCCGCCCCCGCTCCAGCCCCCGCGCCGTCGCCGGCCCCGGCTCCCGCACCCGCGCCTGCAC
>NZ_JBFUGW010000609.1:0-1126 GCF_056402735.1 Rhizobacter sp. P3_C12 | reverse complement strand
GGCCCGGGTGGTGCTCCGGGCAGCGCAGCCGGCCGCCGCGGTGCCGGCGCCACCACCGTCGGCGTCGCCACTGCCGCACAGGCCGAGCTGCCGGTGCTGATCGAGGCGCTCGGCACCGTCACCCCCGCCGCCACCGTCACCGTGCGCGCGCAGGTCTCGGGCGTGCTCACCAAGGTGATGTTCAAGGAAGGCCAGGTGGTGAAGAAGGGCGAGTTGCTCGCCACCATCGACGCCCGCCCGTACGAGATGGCGCTGCTGCAGGCGAGCGGCCAGCGCCTGCGCGACGAGGCCCAGCTCGATGCCGCGCGCGTCACGCTGAAGCGCTACCAGACGCTGCTGTCGCAGGACTCCATCGCCCGCCAGGATGTCGACACCCAGGCCGCGCTCGTCAAGCAGCTCGAAGGCACGGCGATGACAGACAAGGCCTCCGAAGGCACCGCCCGCCTGAACCTCGCCTACACCCGCATCACCGCGCCGGTGGGCGGGCGCATCGGGCTGCGCGCGGTCGACGAAGGCAACCTGGTGTCGTCCGGCGACACCACCGGCATCGCGGTGATCACGCAGACCGAACCGATCGACATCGCGTTCTCGATCCCGCAGGACCGCCTGCCCGCCATCCAGGCCCGCGTCGCCAGCGGCGCCCAGCTGCCGGTCGCCGCCTACGACCGCACCCGCACCAGCAAGCTCGAGAGCGGCACCTTCTCCACCTTCGACAACCTCGTCGACACCACCACCGGCACCGTGCGCGCGAAGGCCCGCTTCCCGAACCAGGGCGGCGCGCTGTTCCCGAACCAGTTCGTCAACGTGCGGCTGCTGCTCGACACCGTGAAGGGCGCCGTCGTGGTGCCGATCACCGCACTGCGCAACGGCCGCGACGGCGACTACGTCTACGTGCTGCAGCCCGACCGCACCGTGCAGCAGCGCACCGTCACGCGCGGCCAGGCGACGGTCGACAAGGTATCGATCACCGCCGGGCTCGAGGCCGGCGAGCAGGTCATCACCGAAGGCGCCGACCGGCTGAAGGACGGCGCGCGCGTGACGCTCTCGGCCGACCGCGCCGCGTCGGGCGCACAGGGCGCTTCCGGCCCGGCCGGTGCGTTCCCGCCGGGCCGCCGTGCCTCGGGCC
>NZ_JBFUGW010000608.1:0-1134 GCF_056402735.1 Rhizobacter sp. P3_C12 | reverse complement strand
GGGCATCGGCAAGCTGTGCGCGACGAGCGCCAGCACCGACATGAGCCAGCAGTGGGTGTACGACAGCCTGGGCCGGCTGGTCAGTAACCGCACGACCGTGGCGAACGGGCCGAGTTTTGCGAGCGCGCTGAGCTACGACGCGAACGGCCGGCAGGCGACGCAGACGTGGCCGACCGGGCTGACGGTGAACTATGGGTACACGCCGAAGGGATTCCTCGGCAGCGTGTCGCTCGCGACGGCGGTGACGGTGAACCCGCTGCCCGCCACGCCGGGCGGTACGCCGGGTGYGAGCATCGCGCTGCCGGCGGGCACGGTGCTGTGGCAGGCACAGGCCTACAACGCATGGGATCACCTTGAGCAGCAGCGCTACAGCAATGCGGTGGTGAGCAAGTCGGGCTATGAAGCCGCGACGGGCCGCGCGAGCAGCCTGACGACGGGCAAGGGCAACGCCACCGACGTGCTGAACCACGGCTATGTGTGGGACAGCCTGGGCCGGTTGACGAACCGCAACGATTCGAATGGGGATGGCGCTACCGGCGCGGTGACGGAGAACTTCGAGCACGACGCGCTCGGCCGGCTGCAGCGCTACACGGTGGCCGCTCCTGCGATCAGTGGGCTGGTCCGGACTGTCAGCCTGCAATACAACGCGCTGGGCAGCATCCTCTACAAGAGCGATGTGGGGGCGTACAGCTATGGCGCGCAGGGGGCCAATTCCGTTCGACCTCATGCCGTTCAATCGATCGAAGGCGCAGCCGCCAACACCTACGGCTTCGACGCGAACGGGAACATCGCGAGTGCGACAGCGGGCAAGTACCGCGGCATCACCTACACCGGCTTCAACCTGCCGGACAGCCAAGCAGGCGTGCAAGGGCCGTCAGGTGGCCCGAGCTACGTGTGGAACTACGACGAGGACCATGCGCGCATCCGCGAGGTGCGGACGATTCCGAGCGGCACGAACGCCGGAACGCGCACCACGTGGTACCTGCATCCGGACAACACCGGAGGGCTGGCCTTCGAGAGCGAGGTCAATGCGCCGACGAGCCCGAGTACCGCGAACCCGGCGGTCACAAGCAACCGCCACTACCTGAGCGCAGGCGGCCAGAGCCTCGGCGTGCTGGTCACCACCGGAGCGCT
>NZ_JBFUGW010000607.1:0-1155 GCF_056402735.1 Rhizobacter sp. P3_C12 | reverse complement strand
GTTCACGGCCGAGGGCTGACGATCCCCGCGTTCAGGCCGCCTGCAGCAGCAGCATGCGCTGCCAGCCGATCGCGATGAAGTTCCAGGCCCGGCCTTCGGCGAGCGTCGACCAGCGCAGCATCAGGTCACCGAGGGCCACCAGCGTGTCGGGCGCACGCACCTCGATGCGCACCACCGGGCTCGTGAACTGCCGCACCTCGTCGCTCGAGACGGCGCGCACGGCGGGCGGCGGCGTGCCGGGCACCGGCTTCGGCGCGAGGGGCCCGGCGAACAGCCGGCGCTCGGCGTACTGCAGCATCGATTCGCCGAAGGCGTCGGCGGCCCGGCGCCATGCCATCACCAGGGCCTGCAGGGCATCGCGGCTGTCGGCATCGGGCATCGCCATGTAGTGGATGCCGGTCAGCACCGGCGTCGACGCGGGAGCCGGGGCAGTCAGGCGCTTCAGCGCCGGCGGCGCGGCGAAACGCCGGTGCCAGCGGTGCGGCCGGCCGCTGCGTGTCGTCGCACGCTCTGCGTGCTGGGGAACCTGCCTGAACTGATGCTGTAGCCGCCGCATGCCGAACTCCCTGGGTGAGTCGGTCGACAGCCCTGCGCCGACCCGCCCGCTGAGTGACGGCAGGAGGTGCGCGGTTCCAGTTGTGATGTTCCGGGGCCCGATGTGCCCGTGCTGCTTGTGCTACTGGACGTCGCCGGCGCGACGCAGTTCGTCGCACTGCGCATGCCGCGCGAACTGCGGCTTGGCACATTGCGCCTGCATGCAGTACAGCAGCGCGAAATTGACGCGCGCGCCGCAGGCGGCCCGGGGGTTCGTCGCGCCCGCCACGATGGCATCGACCGGCGGCTTCGCGCTGGTAGACGCAGCTACCGCGCCGCCGGTTGGCATCGATGTCACGGGGGGCGTGGGTGGGGTGGGGATGGCCGGTGCGGCCTCGGCCGGTGCAACGGTGGCCGGCTCGGCGGGTGCCGGCGTGGCATCCGCCGCCGCGGGCGTGTCGGCATCGGTCGGCTTGTCCGCCTCGACCGGGGTCAGGCGCGTCGGCGGCACGAGCGGCTGCAAGGCCACGGCCGGCGCCGGGGCCGGCTTCGGCGCCCGGGGCCGCAGCGTCAGCCAGAGCGCCGCGCCGGCCAATGAGGCGGCGCACAGCAGCACGAGCC
>NZ_JBFUGW010000606.1:0-1157 GCF_056402735.1 Rhizobacter sp. P3_C12 | reverse complement strand
ACGCTGCTCGGCGCGCCGGGCCTCGGGCGCGCGGTCGACGGCAACGGGCAGCGGCCCGCGATGGGCCAGCGCTTCTACCGCGTCGATGCCGGCGGGCGCCGTCCGCACGCGCTGCACGGGCGGCACGGCCACCGGCATGGCCACGGCCATGCCCGCCGCGCGATGCACCTCGGCCTGCGCTTCGACTGCACGCAGGACCAGATCCGGGCCTGCATCTTCCTCAGCGAAGCCAAGGCGCAGAAGCTCGCGATGCGCCTGCGCCAGTCGACCAACGCCGGTGTGCTGAGCGCCGGCTTCGGGCGGGCGCTGCAGAGCCGCCTGCAGCACATCCTGTCCGGCCCGCCGGGCCGCGGCCTGCGGCTGGTGCATGCCGGCGCCTCGCCGACCACCAGCGCMAGCCTGCAGAACCTGCCGCAGGCGCAGGCCCGGCGCTATGCCGGGGCGCTGCAGAACTGGCTGGTGCAGGGCTTCGCGAGTTTCATCCAGGCGCAGTCGGCGGCCTTCATCGCGGCCACCGAGAACGCGGCCGATGGCGTCACGCTGCGCTTCTCGATCGCCCACCCGCCGGCGCTGAAGGCGGTGTGCGACGCGATGGCCGGCCGCGGCGCCGCGCCGGCCCCGCTCGCACTCGACCCGGCCCCCGCGGTGACGGTCGACGTGGCCCCAGGGCACCGCTGTGGCTGACCTGCAAGCGGCCGCCGCGCTGCAGACGCAGCGCCAGATCGCCCACTGGGTGCTGGCCGCGTCGCGCCTGATGCTGGACGACCTGGCCGGTGAAGCGGCCTGGGGCCGGCTCGAGCAGTACCTCGGGCTGGCGCTGCGCCGCCACCTGCAGGCCAAGGTCGATGCGCTGGCGGCCGATGCGCAGGTGCTGCTGGCGCATGGCCAGGCGGCGCGCAGCCCGGCCGCGCAGGCGCAGGTGCGCCGCCTGCTGCTGGCGTTCCGGCGCCAGTACCTGCGCACCGAGACCACGCTGGATTTCTTCGCCGACGCRATCAACACCCGCACCAACCCGCAGGTGGCGGCGATGCTGCGCGCCTGCGACAGCCTGGCCTACCGCAGCATGTCGCAGGTGCTCGACGAGCTGGGCCACCCGACGCCGGTGGTGCTGACCTACCTCGACAGCGGCGCCGGCGCCGCGATCATGAAGGCCGGCC
>NZ_JBFUGW010000605.1:0-1188 GCF_056402735.1 Rhizobacter sp. P3_C12 | reverse complement strand
CCTTCTCGCCCGTCTTGTAGTTCAGGTACGCTCGCTCCAGCGTGGCCTGCTGGGCGAGCGGCGTGCCGGCGGCGCGGCCTTCGAGGCGCTCGTAGAGCTTCAGGGCGCGCTCGTAGCTGCCGGCATCGGCTTCGGACTTCGCCTCTGCATACAATTTCTCGACGGTCATCCCGGCCGTTTCGTCTTTCGGGGTCGAGCCACAGGCTGCGAGCAGGGTAGCCAACACGGCTGCCGATGCCAGGCCCGACCACCGGCCAACCAAGCGAATCACATTCATGAGCCTCGTGGCGCCACTGCTGCGGCGCTTCCTGTCGAAAGAAGAGCGGCGATTATATGGTTCACCCCCCCAACGACCCGGCGCTGCTTCCTGGCGATCCCGACGACGAGGGCCTGGAAGCCGGCGTCGGCGATGCCCCCGAGCGCCGCGTCGCGCTGATCGACCGCAGCCTGCACGGCGTGCGGCTCGACAAGGCGCTGGTCGCGATGGCCGGCGAGTTCTCGCGCAACCACCTGCAGACGCTGATCGAGGGCGGCCACGTGTGGGTCGACGATCGCCCGGCGACGCAGGCCTCGCGCAAGGTGTCGGCCGGCCAGCAGCTGGTGGTCGAGCTGGTGCCGACGCCCGAGAGCCGCGCGTTCCGCCCCGAGGCGATGGCGTTGGCCATCGTGTTCGAGGACGATGCGCTGATCGTGGTCGACAAGCCCGCCGGCATGGTGGTGCACCCGGCGGCCGGCAACTGGTCGGGCACGCTGCTCAACGGGGTGCTGGCGCATCACCCGGCCGCGGCCACGCTGCCGCGCGCCGGCATCGTGCACCGGCTCGACAAGGACACCTCGGGGTTGATGGTGATCGGCAAGACCCTGCCGTCGGTGACCGCGCTGGTGCGCGCCATCGCCGCCCGCGAGGTGCAGCGCGAGTACCAGGCGCTGGCGCACGGGCGGGTGCCGGCGCAGCCGTTCCGCATCGACGCGCCGCTCGCGCGCGACCCGCAATCGCGCGTCAAGATGGCCGTGGTCGGCGGCGGCAAGCCGGCACAGACCGACGTGACCCGGGTGGCGCTCGCGGAGTTCGACGAAGGCGCGGTGAGCGCGGTGCGCTGCAAGCTGCACACCGGGCGCACCCACCAGATCCGCGTGCACCTGGCCACGCGCGGCCACACGCTGCTGTCCGACGCGCTGTACGGCGGG
>NZ_JBFUGW010000604.1:0-1194 GCF_056402735.1 Rhizobacter sp. P3_C12 | reverse complement strand
TAGGGAACCGCTGATTTATTCGGGCAGATCTCGATGGCCGAACGAGGCGTGGACAGCGAGGATGGTTGCATGAAACAGACGAGCTTTGCGAGCCTGGAGTACGCGGGCAAGAAGCGCCAGACGAGGCGCGAGAAGTTCCTGGGCGAGATGGAGCGCGTGGTGCCGTGGTCGGCGCTGTGCGGCTTGATCGAGCCGCACTATCCGCGCAGCGGCCGCGTCGGTCGCCCACCGATCGGCGTGGAGCGGATGCTGCGGATGTACTTCCTGCAGCAGTGGTACAGCCTGAGCGACGAGGGGCTGGAGGACGCGCTGTACGACAGCCAGGCGATGCGCGAGTTCGTGGGCGTGGACTTGGCACGCGAGCAGGTGCCAGACGCGACCACGCTGCTGAAGTTCCGCAGGCTGCTGGAACAGCACGAGCTGACGAAGGCGATCTTCGAGAAGGTCAACGCGCACCTGGGCGAGCGCGGGTTGCTGATGCGCGAGGGGACGCTGGTGGACGCGACGATCATCGCGGCGCCGAGCTCGACGAAGAACCAGGAGGGTGAGCGCGACCCCGAGATGCACCAGGCCAAGAAGGGCCAGCAGTACTACTTCGGCATGAAGGCGCACATCGGCGTGGATGCCGACTCGGGCTTGGTGCACAGCGTGCACGTGACCTCGGCCAATGAGAGCGACGTGGCCAACACGCATGCGCTGCTGCACGGCCAGGAGCGCCGCGTGCACGGCGACTCGGGCTACACGGGCGTGGCCAAGCGAGAAGAGATCGTCGAGGCGCAGGCTGAAGGGCGCATCCACGATGACATCGCCTGGCTGATCGCGGCCAAGCGCGGCACGATCGCCGCGATGGCCGACGGCGTGCACAAGCGCCTGGCGGAGTTGGTCGAACACAAGAAGGCGCAGATCCGGGCGCGGGTGGAGCACCCGTTCCACATCATCAAGAACCTGTTCGGCCACAAGAAGGTCAGCTATCGCGGGCTGGCCAAGAACGGGGCGCGCATGTACAGCCTGTTCGCGCTGGCCAACCTCATGATCGCCAAGAGGCCGCTGCTCAGGCCTGCAGGGGTCAGTGCGCCCTGAAGGTTAAGACGAGCTCGCCAATCATTCGAAATCCACGCAAACGTGCGCTCGCCGCGGTGCAATGCATTCGCAGAGAAGCTGTCGGCTCCAGACATTGAATTGATCAGCTCATCC
>NZ_JBFUGW010000603.1:0-1204 GCF_056402735.1 Rhizobacter sp. P3_C12 | reverse complement strand
CCTTCGTCCTTCGCATCAAGTGCGTCCCGTAGTCGGCGCGATCCAGCCCCAGTTCATAGACCCAGTGCCCGAGGATTCTGGCGTACTGGCGAGTACCGAGATGGAGCGATTCATGGAGGCGGCTCGGAAACAGAAAGTCCTCCGGCTTCAGCCCAGCGAGCTTGATCCAAGCCTGCACGGCATCTCGGGCGGCCGGCGTGATCTCGAACTGAACCGGGCGCTGGGTCTTGTGCTGGACAACGATGGCGCGCGCGGCCACCTGATCACCGTGACACACATCGCGGACCTTCAGGCCGACCAGATCGCAGCCGCGCAGCTTGCTGTCGATGCCGAGGTTGAAGAGTGCCAACTCACGAACCCGGCCTTCCATCTGCAACCGGACGCGCAGGGCCCAGATGTCCCTGAGCTTGAATGGCGCTTTTTGCCCGACGAGCTTGCCCTTGTTCCACGGTTCGCGATGAACTGCGTTTCCTGCAGTGCCCATGATGGTCTCCCATCGAGTTGAGGGCCACGAAGGATGCGCGCGGTCACCGCTTGCACTTGCTCTGAGCCGCACCCCTGGTGGCGTAGCCTCCTATGCTGAAGGGCAGCTTTGGAGCGGTCTGGCAAACTCACGCTGCCGGCCAGTTGCTGCCGGTCGCCAAGGGCTGCTTTCGGGTAGCCTACGAGTCACGCTGCATCGCACAAGGTTTTCATGAAGCTTGAACTCCACAAGCACATCCGCGCAAGCATTCTCGTCAGCTGGGTCGTAGCATGGAACGTCCTTCTGGGCTTGAGCATCTGGCTCAATGGGGGCCTTGGTCAGGAGCAGGTCTCAATAGCGGCATGGCCGACAGTGATCGCTTTCCTCGGTTCCTGCGCCTTCTGTCTTCTGGTTCTGTTCTCATCGGCCACGCGGTCGTGGACGCTGAAGCCCACAAGCCAGATCGCTGCAATTCGCAATGGGCTTTGGTTCGTCGCACTTCTGACAGGTGGCATGGGGCTCGCCACGCTTTATGGCTTGCTGATCGAGGCAGCGCGTCCTTAACAGCAGCCGTTGTCGGCCAGATGCGGCCAGACGTGAACGGCGGCTTTTGGATAGAGTGACCCCAAGGCTGCGAGGCTGATCTCTGCGGGGTTCGGCCGCTCAGACCCTGGCGAGGAAGGCCGCCGCATCACCCGCTTCGCACTTCCAGTCTGCGAAAACCCCGACCAGATTSCATTC
>NZ_JBFUGW010000602.1:0-1226 GCF_056402735.1 Rhizobacter sp. P3_C12 | reverse complement strand
CACTCCCAGCGGTACACCGTGTAGCTGACCAGCTCGCCGGCGCACTCCGGCAGCGCACCGAACCACAGCGCCTGCAAGCGCCCGCTGCCGTTGCGCAGCAGCGCCTGGGTGGCCGCAGGGTCGCCGCTTTCGAGGATCTCCGCATACACCTTGGCCAGCATGCCGCCGTAGGTGATCGCGATCGCCAGCACGCCCGAGGTCGGGCCCAGGCCCACCGCCCGCACGAACAGCAGCGCCCACACCAGCTCGGGGATCGAGCGCAGCACCACCAGCACCCAGCGGATCGCCTGCCGCAGCAGCGCCGGCAGCAGGCCCATCGGCGTCGCGATCGCACTGAGCGACAGCCGCGCCGTCGCCAGGAAGGCCAGCGGCACCGCCACCACCCACGCCAGTGCCAGGCCCGCCGTCGCGATGGCGACGGTGCGCCAGGTCTCCTGCAGCAGCAGCCCGAGGAACGCCGCATCGTGCTTCGGCGGGACGAATTCCGACACGAACTTCCAGGTCGCCCGCAGGCTGCGCGCGTCCAGCAGCGTCGCCGGGTTGAACTCGGTCCACACCAGCAGCGGCCACGCCAGAACCGCCGCCACCAGCAGCAGCGACACCCTGCGCAGCAGCGCCGGATCGTGCAGCGCCGCAGCGCCCGGACGCACGGCCTGTTCCATCAGCGGCACATGCTTTCGGGCAACAGCCCGCTGGCCGCAGCCGGGGCCTCCGGGGCCTGCGCCGCCACCTCGCCCGCATACAACTCGCGCAGCGCCGCATCGTCCAGCCCCGCCGCCGGGCCGTCGTACACGCACACGCCGGCGCGCAGCGCGACGATGCGCGCGAAGCGCTCGCGCGCCACGTCCACCTGGTGCAGGCTGCACACCAGCGTGCGGCCGTCGCGCCGCGCGGCGCCGAGCAGCGCATCGATCACGACGCGCGCGCGGGTCGGGTCCAGCGCCGACAAGGGTTCGTCGACCAGCCACAGCCCGGCCTGCGACACCAGCGCGCGCGCCAGCCCGACCCGCTGCCGCTCGCCGCCGGAGAGGCGATCGACGCGCAGCCACAGCTTGTCGGCCAGGCCCAGCTCGGCGAGCGCCGCCTGCGCGAGGTCCGCGTCGCGCGGGCTCCACAGCGTGCGCAGGCTCTGCAGCAGCCCCATCGCCGGCAGCCGCCCGGCCAGCACCGCCGTCACGACGCGCTGGCGCGGCGGCAGCGGCGGCACCTGCGGCGCGAGGAACAGC
>NZ_JBFUGW010000601.1:0-1235 GCF_056402735.1 Rhizobacter sp. P3_C12 | reverse complement strand
CTGAAGGCGGATGCGATGCCCAAGGCCAGTGGCGCCAGGGCAGGGGACTTGCAAGAACGGAATGCCATCGTACTTCCCGGTTTGGCGATGGCAGGTCGGCGCAACCGGGCCGCGGCAAAGAAGAGAGGATCCGCGGCACGACGCTTCCCTGCGCGAGGATTACCTCAGGCCGACAAGATAAATCTGTCAGCCCGTGGCGCGCCTGCGACAGCGCGCCACCGATCAGGTTCAAAGGGACTCTCTCAGCCGGTCACGAGAACGTGACCAGCACCCCTAGCGAAAGCCCGCCGGTTGAGTGGCGGGCAGGGGCGAATTTTGCACTATTTGAAAGTCGCGGCTGAGTGACTGATGGCGTGGTCGTCAAACGTCGAACCGCGGAGTACTGCTGGAGCGGGCACTCGTGCTTCCGGCGGCTACTCATGAGATGGCGACCTAGGCGCGGCTATCGCGTCGTGAGCCGATCGCTGCAATGCAGCGGCTGCGGTCGGTCGCCTCGAGCTATCGACAGGCCGCTTGCTGCCTCAATGCGGCCGCTGCGGCTTTCTGGAGGTAGCCGGAAGATCGGTCAAGCGAGGCAGCACCCGCGGATGGGCGTCAAAACGCGCTGTGCTGCCAGTGGAACTACTTGGTGTTGAACGTCCGCTGTGCGCCTTCGCGAACTGGCGCATTCGACCCAAAGCGGAAGTTGGCACAGGCTGTGCAAGCCTCTGGAAAGCGGCCGTTCAACTTTTGAGCTCAGCGAAGGGTTAGGTTCCGTACCTAGCGGCAGTACGCCTGGAGCGCAGGTAGTTTGCATCTGTAGTGCCAAGAGTAAGGGAGCTCACGCGGTACCTCTCCGCCGACCTTCGATCCAAGGTCCAGCGCCTTCTGAAAGGCATTAACCGCGAGCACCTGATCGCCACGATTGAGCGCTGTGTCACCCATGTCATCGAAGATGATCGCCTCGAGTTCTAGAAGACCGATGTCTGTAGCGCCAGTGCGCTTGGCCTCAGCAAGAAATGACCACATGGCTTCGTATGAACCACCCCAGCGTGGTGTCAGTCCGCGCATATAGCGGGCGCGGACTAGCCTGTTTGATGGGAGCATTTTTGTACTGGATGTCGTGGTCAAGTCTTTTCGGACACGCCAATGAGTTGGTTTGGGTTGAATCTCAGTGAGTGTGTTCGGCGTGACGCTCATGCTCGACGGGCGAGCGATAGCCGAGTGTGGAATGGAGCCTGACGGGGTTGTAGAAG
>NZ_JBFUGW010000600.1:0-1239 GCF_056402735.1 Rhizobacter sp. P3_C12 | reverse complement strand
GTGCCAGTTCTTCGACCGGCGCGACCAGCAGCGCGATCAGCCAGCAGCCGATCAGCGAGCACAGCAGCCCGATGCCGATGCTCCAGGCCAGCGCGGTGGCGCGCACCTGCTGCGTGGCCGCCGCGGTCGCATCGCCCTGGTCGCGGGCCACGACGTGCCAGCGGAAGCCCTTGAACTGCTGCGCCGGCCGGCTCTCGGCCACGGCGGTCAGCGACGGCAGGCCGTCGCTCCACAGCGCGTCGGCCCAGCTCTCCTGCAGCGCGGCGAGCTGCGCCGGTGCCAGGGTCGGACCCATGCCGGCCTGCGGCGCCAGCAGCACCGCCCCATCGGGCCCGTACACCGACAGCTGCTGCGTGGCCAGCAGGCCGCGCGGGCTCAGCACCGAGCGGCGCAGCTGCTCGGCCCATTGCCAGCTCAGGTGCAGCGCAATCACGCCGCCCAGGCTGCCGTCGGCGCGCCGGATCGGCGCGGCCACGTCGACGAACTTGACCGCTTCGCCGGGCGAGTTCGGCGCATAGCGGGCGAGCATCACCGCCTCGTGCACGTCGCCGGTCCACAGGCCCTCGCGGCCGTTGAGGAACACCGGGCGGGCGGCGATGGACTGCCCGAGCAGCACGTCGTCGGTGGCGGCGATCACGGTGCCGTCGGCATCGGTCACGCCGATCCAGGCGTAGGCGGGCAGGGTCGCGCGCAGCCGATCGAGCGCGCCGCGGATCTCGGCCGGCGAGGTGGTGCCGCGCAGCACGTCGAGCTGCGACAGCAGGCGCACGTCGCGCGTGCGCTCGGCCATCTCGTACGACAGTCGATCGGCCATGTTGCGCGCGGTCTGCAGCAGCGCCGCGCCGGCCTCGGTGTGCACCTGGTCGGCGGCCCGCCGGGCCCACAGCTGGCCGATCGCCAGCGACAGCAGCATCAGCAGCACGCAGCTGCCCACGCTGGCCTGCAGGCGCAGCGACCACTGGCGCGGTCGCAGGAGGTGGGTGGGGCGGATCACGCGCGAATTGTCGTGCTGCGCCAACGGCAGCAGTGAGCGGAAAAGCGAGCGGGAGCCTCGCCAGTTCGGCGCATCGGACGCTACGATGCCGCGTCCACCCGACCGGAGTTCCCCATGAACCTGCCCCGATGCGCCGCGCGCCTGGCGCCGCTGGCTGCCGCACTGACCGTGGCCGGCTGCGCCAACGTCCCGAACCCGTTCGGCGGGGCCGGAGCCGCGGTGCCCGCGCCGGCCGGGGCCGAAGC
>NZ_JBFUGW010000599.1:0-1241 GCF_056402735.1 Rhizobacter sp. P3_C12 | reverse complement strand
GGCGTGGGATGCGCCGGCGGCAGCGGGGCCGGCGGGCGCTCGGGGCGCGGGTAGACCAGCACCTGGGCCGCCGGCCGCCACACCGCCCAGGCGCGGAACAGGCCGAGCGGAAAACGCGTCTCGACGCTGATCGCCGGCACCGGGTGCAGCCCGCGCGCCCGCGGCACGAAGCTGACCTGGGTCGCGGACTGGCCGCCGGCCGGCACGTCGGCCCAGGTCAGCGTCGCCGCATCGGACGATTCGAGGCGCAGGCCGATGCCGAAGCGTTCGGCCGCCGGGCTCGTCAGCGTGACCGCGAGCGGCGCCGGGTCTCCGGCGAACACCGCCGCCGGCGGGCGCAGGTGCAGCGTCATGCCGCGCAGCGTGTTGTGCGTCAGGTGCATCGAGACGATGCCGCTGCCGGCCAGCAGGAAGGTCAGCACGTAGCCGAGGTTCAGCTGGTAGTTGATCGACGCGACCAGCAGCACCATCAGCGTCAGCGCGAACATCAGCCCGGCGCGGGTCGGCAGGATGTAGACGTTGCGCTGGGTCAGCAGCAGCGTGTCGGTGTGCGGCAGCCGGGCCTGCCAYCAGGCGCGAAAGCGCTGGCGCACCGCGCCCGCGGCGAGCGCGAAGGGGCGCAGCGGGAGCTTCAGCGCGTCGGCGGCCTGCATGGCGTCGGGTCGGCGAAGGATCAGGGCAGCGGGATGGATTCGATCATCGCGCGCACCTGCTCGCGCGCGCCGCGGCCCGCGCCGGCCACCGGCACCAGCCGGTGCGAGATCGTCTGCGCGAGGATCGCCTGCACGTCGTCCGGGGCCACGTAGTCGCGCGAGTCGAGCAGCGCATGCGCCTTGGCCGCACGCAGCACCGCGATGCCGGCGCGCGGGCTCAGCCCGTCGACGAACCAGGCGCCGCTGCGCGTCGCGCCGATCAGCGCCTGCAGGTAGTCGAGCAGCGCGTCGGAGGCATGCACGCGCAGCACGTCCTGCTGCGCCGCGAGCAGGTCCTGCGGCGTCATCACCGCGCCCAGCGCGCCGATCGCCTCGCGCCGGTCGATGCCGGCCAGCAGCGCGCGCTCGCTCGCGTAATCGGGGTAGCCGAGCGTGATGCACATCAGGAAGCGGTCGAGCTGCGACTCGGGCAGCGGGTAGGTGCCGAGCTGGTCGGTCGGGTTCTGCGTCGCGATGACGAAGAACGGCGACGGCAGCGCGCGCGTCTCGCCTTCGATGCTGACCTGGTGCTCCTCCATCGCCTCGAGC
>NZ_JBFUGW010000598.1:0-1243 GCF_056402735.1 Rhizobacter sp. P3_C12 | reverse complement strand
GCCTCAGATTGTTGCGAAGCTGTTCGATAATCCAGGATATTCGAGGTTCAAGATCAGTGTTTCGTTGAACGATACCAAGACAGATGGTGATGTGATTGTCGGAAACGTGATCGTCTGCTCTGACAAGGCGTGCTATCGGCCTGACATGCCCAACAAGAGAATCGGGCTGTACAACACAAGCAGCGGCAAGGCCGAACTGATCTACGAAGTTCGTCTCCCTGACGATGAAATCAAGAGCGTTCATTTCGATGAGGTGGCGGGGGGGAAGGTTGTTGTTGGTGATCTGAATCTGAGTACAACCTTGAAGCTGGACTCGGAGAGGGCGCAAGGCGGAGAGATTCTTGTATTGGTCAAAAAGAAGCAAGGCGGGAACAGGGTGGTTTATTACCCTGAGTCTTCGGCCGTCGGTTTTTATCACCCAGAGATGAACTCGGTTTACTACAATCCGGCATTCGCAGCTGCAGTGAAGCTGAAATTGGGCGTCGAGTGGAATATTGCGGCGCGAGCACTTGCGGCGCCACAGATATTCCTTCCCAGTGCTCACAATACTGGTGATGTCTATCCAATGGTTGATTTATACCCAGAAGTATATTTTC
Source organism: Rhizobacter sp. P3_C12 (assembly GCF_056402735.1). Taxonomy (NCBI): domain Bacteria; kingdom Pseudomonadati; phylum Pseudomonadota; class Betaproteobacteria; order Burkholderiales; family Sphaerotilaceae; genus Rhizobacter; species Rhizobacter sp. P3_C12. The sequence goes on along the minus strand of NZ_JBFUGW010000598.1, from coordinate 647 downwards.
TGGCCAAGAGTTCGCTTCTCGCAAGGCCATTGAGGAAGCCCGTTGATGCCACATCAAGCTTCGATCCCATTCGAAAGAGTGTGAAGAAGACTGGGTTGTTTCGATTTGACGAAGAAGAGAGTCAAATCAAGTCGCAGGAAAATGTCTCGAGTACGTCCACTGCTTCATGGGTGGCGAATTGCGTGGCAGCCATTTCTCAATACCTTCCCACCATAACGTCATCGATGAGGTCGACAGGCGCGGTGTACTTCAGGAAATGCGAAACGATCCCACCGTATGTGCATATTGCAATCGGAGACAACTCGGATCCTCACGAGATTGTTGGAATAGCGTATGACTCACTGGATTCGACTGGCCTGCTGGCTCTTCAGAAAATAGAAACATTTTCGGTGAACTCTCAGGTCATGATCAATGGATTTTCGTGGGTGGGAGATCGGGGTAAAGGCCCGGGAACTGGTCTTGCCAGAGGATTCGTGCAAAGGGATTCCACAGTGCTGGGAAGCAACAGGGAAAATGGAGGCAATTCAGGAGCGCCCGGCTTGAACCAATTGGCGGTTCTGATTCAGCCTGGCACACAGCCGAAATGGAAGGAAGCCATCAATGGTCCCTTGTGGACGAACGGCGTTGATGGCGTCTCGGTTCCGTAC
>NZ_JBFUGW010000597.1:0-1259 GCF_056402735.1 Rhizobacter sp. P3_C12 | reverse complement strand
AAGCGACGCTTGCCGAACGGGTCGTACGCGTCTCGCGCCGTCACGTCGCCGTTGTGGTCCGTCGTCGCAGCGATGCTCCCCAGGTGATCCTTGTGCCAGTACTCCAACTTCACCGCGGTCAGCGGTGCGTTCTGTGGGGCGCCCAGCGAAGGCAGCGCACCGGTGGTGACCAGCACCCCGAGGCTTTGGCCGCCCGCGCTCAGATAGTGCCGGTTGCTCGTGATCGCAGGGTTCGCAGCACTCGGACTCATCGGCGCATTGACCTCGCTCTCGAAGGCCAGCCCACCGGTGTTGTCCGGGTGCAGGTACCACGTGGTCCGGATGCCGGCGTTGGCGCCACTCGGGATCGTCCGGATCTCGCGGATACGCGCATGGTCCTCGTCGTAGTTCCACACGTAGCTTGGGGCCGCCTGCTGGGCCTTGCACTCCGGCTTGGCTGTCCGGCAGGTTGAAGCCCGTATACGTGATGCCGCGGTACTTGCCCGCCGTCGCACTGGCAATGTTCCCGTTCGCGTCGAAGCCGTAGGTGTTGGCCGCTGCCCCTTCGATGCTCTGCACCGCATGCGGCCGCACCGCATTCGCCCCCTGCGCGCCGTAGTTGTAGATGCCGACATCGCTCTTGTAGAGGATGCTGCCCAGCGCGTTGTATTGCAGGCTCACGGTCCGGACCAAACCGCTGATTGCCGGAGCGGCCACCGTGTAGCGCTGCAGCCGGCCGAGCGCGTCGTGCTCGAAGTTCTCCGTCACCGCGCCGGTCGCGCCGTCTCCGTTCGCATCATTGCGGTTCGTCAGCCGACCCAGGCTGTCCCACACGTAGCCGTGGTTCAGCACGTCGGTGGCGTYGGCCTTGCCCGTCGTCAGGCTGCTCGCGCGGCCCGTCGCGGCTTCGTAGCCGGACCTGCTCACCACCGCGTTGCTGTACTTCTGCTGCTCCAGCCGGTCCCAGGCGTTGTAGGCCTGCGCCTGCCACAGCATCGTGCCGGCCGGCAGCGTGACGCTCGCACCCGGCGTGCCGCCCGGGGTTGCTGGCAGCGGGTTCATCGTCACCGCTGTCGCCAATGACACCGTGCCGRGGAACCCCTTCGGCGTGTAGCCGTAGTTCACGGTCAACCCGGYCGGCCAGGTCTGCGTCATCTGCCGGCCGTTCGCGTCATAGCTCAGCGCGCTCGCAAAACTCGGCCCGTTCGCCACGGTCGTGCGGTTGCTGACCAGCCGCCCCAGGCTGTCGTACACCCACTGCTGGCTCATCTCGGTGCTGG
>NZ_JBFUGW010000596.1:0-1259 GCF_056402735.1 Rhizobacter sp. P3_C12 | reverse complement strand
GTGAACTACGGCTACACGCCGAAGGGGTTCCTCGGCAGCGTGTCGTTGGCGACGGCGGTCACGGTGAACCCGTTGCCGGCCACACCAGGGGGCACACCGGGTGCGAGCGTCACGCTGCCGGCCGGCACGGTGCTGTGGCAGGCGCAGGCCTACAACGCGTGGGATCGGCTGGAGCAGCAGCGCTACAGCAGCTCGGTGGTGAGCAAGTCGAGCTATGAAGCTGCGACGGGCCGTGCCAGCGTATGCGTCCGGCCAAGTCATCTTGATCTGAGCTCGCAGCCATAGGAGGCTCTACTCCACTTAACTTCTCCGTGGACACGTGGACACTACTGTGGTGAAGGCGGCTGGGCGCCGCCGAAGGCGCAAGCACAGCGCCGAGTTCAAGGCGCAGCTCGTGGCGGCCTGCGAGCAACCTGGCATGTCGAGCGCAGCCGTGGCGATGGCCAACGGCATCGGCGTGCAGTTGGCGCCGTTGGTGCAGGCCATGCACGAAGATCTACTCGCCCGGCGCGTCCTGCATGCCGACGAGACGCCGGTTCCTGTCGGTGGACCAACTCGTGAGCGATCCGGCAGACCTGCAGGCCTACAACCGCTACAGCTACGTGCGCAACGATCCGCTGGCGCGCACGGACCCGAGCGGCTGGTCGGATGACAAGCCGAGCAAGACATGGGAGCCCTGGAAGGGCTACTTCGTGACGACGATCATGTTCCCGGCGCTGAGCGCGCCGGACGTGAGCCCGGCGCAGACGGCCACAACCAAGACAACGCCGGAGAAGGCGCCAGATGGCGCTGGATCACCAGCGCCCGCGAAGAAGGCTGAGTCGAGCTCTTCGAACAGCGCCTCGTCGGAGCGGTGCAGCGGTAGCGTTTGCATAGACCAAGCAACCCGTCAAGCTCGTGCGGAATACCATGGAGACAACCCGAAGGATGCGGGAAAGCACTACATGGGTAATGTCTTTGCCAGCGCTTGGAATGAGGCATTCGAAGCTGCCAGGATGTACATGGAAGGCGTGTGTCGTGGTCAAGTCTTTTCGGACACGCCAATGAGTTGGTTTGGGTTGAATCTCAGTGAGTGTGTTCGGCGTGACGCTCATGCTCGACGGGCGAGCGATAGCCGAGTGTGGAATGGAGCCTGACGGGGTTGTAGAAGCAGGCGATGTAGTCGGCGACATCGATCATCGCTTCGGCGTGATTGGCGTAGTCGCGCTGCCAGACGCGTTCCATCTTCAGGTTCAGGAAGAAGCGTTCCATCACGGCGT
>NZ_JBFUGW010000595.1:0-1261 GCF_056402735.1 Rhizobacter sp. P3_C12 | reverse complement strand
CCACCAGCGGGCGCCCGGCCGCGAAGGTCGCCGCCGGCAAGGCCGCGCGTCCGCAGAAGCCCGCCGCCGAGCCCGCGCGGCCGAAGGGCCCGACGCTGCAGCTCGATCCGGTGGAAACCGATGCGCTGATCTCGCCGTCGCTGCGCATGAGCGGCCAGCTCACGCAGCTGGCCGAGGCCGGCCAGGCCGGCTCGGCCCCGTACCGCTTCATCGACCCCGAGCTGGTGCAGCGCCTCGAAGCGCAGGACCGGCTGAAGGCRCTCGAGAGCTCGATGAACCAGCTGCGCACCGAGGGCCAGGCGCGGCAGCAGGCCCTCGTCGAACTGCAGGCGAGGGTGCAGCAGGCCCAGGCGGCGCGCTACGCGAACCCGCTGGTCTATGCGCTGGCCGTGCTGTGCGCGCTGCTCGCCGCCGGCCTGGGCTTCCTGGTATGGCAGCGCTGGCGCGAGCGGCAGGCCGCGGCCTGGTGGGTCGAGCCGCCGGCACCCGCGCCGGCCGCACCCGCTGCGCAGGCCGAAGCACCGCAGACCATCCCGGCGGCGATGTCGCCCGATCTGTCCGGCGGCGGCGCGGTGCTGGTCGACACGCCGCCCCCGGTTCGCAAGCGGCCCGGTGCGCCGATGCCGGCACAGCCGATGGACGTCACGCTGACGCCGCGCGCCGTTGCCGCGATGCAGGCCACGCTGTCGCGCGAGACCCGGCCCGGCACCGACCTCGACCCCGAATCGCTGGAGCCGCACCGGCCGATGTCGGCCGACGAGCTGATCGACCTCGACCAGCAGGTCGAGTTCTTCGTCGTGCTCGGGCAGGACGATGCGGCGGTCGACCTGCTGATGGGCCACGTGCGCAGCACCGGCGGCGTGAGCCCGCTGCCGTACCTGAAGCTGATGGAGATCTACCGCCGCCGCGGCGAGCGCGACCCGTACGACCGCATCCGCGAGCGCTTCAACCGGCGCTTCAACGCCTACGCGATCGAGTGGGACGAGAACGACCCGTCGAAGGAACGCGACCTCGAAGAGGGCTTCCCCGAGTTGCTGGCCCGCGTGCAGTCGCTGTGGTCGGCGCCGGCGGAAGCCATGGCAACGCTCGACGGCGCGCTGTTCCGGCGCAACCAGGGCCCGCCGTTCGACGTGCCGGCCTACCGCGACCTGCTGTTCCTGTACGGCATCGCCCGCGACCTGGCCGAGCGCGACGTGCGCCCCGAGGGCGTCGACCTGCTGCTGCCGATGGAGGGCGGGTTCGACATCACGCTGGACCTGTC
>NZ_JBFUGW010000594.1:0-1266 GCF_056402735.1 Rhizobacter sp. P3_C12 | reverse complement strand
GTGCTGCGCAGCACCGGCGACAGCTGCTGCGGGTCGCCGGCGAACAGCCGCGCGCGGCCCAGCGGCATGAGCGCCAGCGCGTGCGCCAGGCTCACCTGGCTGGCCTCGTCGAACACCAGCAGGTCGAACGGGGCCACGCCGTCGGGCGCCAGCTCGCGCAGCGTCTTCAGCGTGAATGCGGCGCGCGTGGTCGTCATCGTCGCGAGCCGGCAACGCCGCAGCACCTGCAGCGAAGCCCGGCGCAATTCGTCGCGCAGCGCGGCCACGCGATCGGCCCAGGCCTTCAGCGCGGCACCGTCGCGCGATGACGGGCGGGCCGCCTCGGCGCGGGCCAGGCGGGCGATCAGGTCGTGGTCGTCGCTGGGGATCAGGTGCTCGCGGCCGGCATAGGCGGCGGCATCGAAGCGCGTGCCCAGCCGTTGCACCGCGGTGCGAGCGTGCTCGCGGCGGCCTTTCTCGAGCGCCTTGTCGACCGCGAGCGTCGCCAGGTCGACCGCCTGGTTGGTGGTCGACAGCAGCAGCACCCGGGCGGCGGGCCGGGTGTCGAGGTATTCGGCCAGCAGCACACCCAGCGTGGTGGTCTTGCCGGTGCCGGGCGGCCCCCACAGGAAGGCGCTGCTGTGCCGCACGAGCGAGAGCGCGTCGCGCTGTGCCGGCCGCAGCCAGCGGAACGGCACGCCGGTCAGCGCCGGGCCCTCGTCCTGCTGCTGCGGGCCGCCGAGGTCGGGCAGGCAGGCCAGGGCGCGCTCGGCCCACGGCGTGTCCCACCAGGCGTCGGCCACGGCGTTCAGGAAGCGTGTCGGGTAGAGGCGGATCAGGAAGTCGGGCCCGGGCGGCGCGGCGCTGGCGTTCTGCAGCACCAGTTGGTCGTCCTCGGGCAGCACGGCCAGCACGCTGGCGCCGCCCTTGGCCGGGGCGCCCCACCAGGCGCTGGCGCCATCGAGGCTGTCGTCCAGCAGCGCCTGGGCCGAGGCCTGGCCCGGCCGCTGGCCCTCGGCATGCACGTGGCCGGGCACCAGCGTCACGCGCCACAGCGGGCCATCGCGCTCGCTGCGCAGCACCTTGAAATCGTAGTACTCGGGGGTGGCTGCCAGCTCGGCGTTCAGCGCCTCGCGCAGGTCGGCGAGGCTCATCGTCGTCGCGGGGGAAGAGGGGAAGAGGGGTCCGAGGGTCGTCAGAAAGCGGTCGGGCCGGATGCGCAAACACCCGGCCCGGCCTGACCATCCGCACCTAATCACCAAGTGAAAATGGCTGGCGGAATCATAG
>NZ_JBFUGW010000593.1:0-1275 GCF_056402735.1 Rhizobacter sp. P3_C12 | reverse complement strand
CGACGAGCAGGCGGAAACGTTCTTCGCTGTGCTGCAAGGGCTCCGCGGGGTGGTCGGCGGTCATGAGGCTGCACCCTAGCACAGCGCGCCGCGGTCCGGCCCTCGGGGCGCTGCGGACCGTCAGGTCCTGGTCGCGAGCCGCCGGACGATCGCGCCGTTGTCGTCGCAGATGCGCCGGAACGCGGCGCTGATGCGCGGGTCCTCGGCCGCCGCCTGCCAGAACACCATCGCCGCCTGCGCGGCCTGCTGCCACGCCTCGCGCTCCGAAGGCAGCGGGCGCGGCGGCGCGAAGTTCTTCTCGGGCAGCTCCACGCCGCGCACCGGCGCGTACAGCATCGGCAGCACGTCGTAGGTTGGCGAGAGCTTCAGGCCGGGCACGAACGACAGGTTGCCCTCGTGCATGTCGGTGTTGGCGGTGAGCCGGCCGAAATGCCAGAGGCGTGCGATCTGGTCGTGCGTTTGCGCATCGATGAATCCGAGCGCGAGCAACTGCGCTGCCGCTTCCGTCCACGGGCGCCCGGCCAGCCCGAACATCGCACCGCTCAGTGCCGACCAGGAGCACAGCGCCGAACGCCCGAGCAGGCCGTGCCGGTCGAAGCGCACGACCTCGAGGCAGGTCCGGTTGCCGGCGCGGTGGATGGTCGAGCGCGCGGCGGCCAGCCCCAGGTGCGCGGGGATCACGGTCGATGCCAGGTGCTCGCACACCAGCAGGTCCGACCAGCGTTGCGTGATCGCGGAATCGTCGGAGCCGGAGAACTTGACGATGACGTGCGCCGGCATGCCGTCCAGCCGCCGCACGGCCGTGAACTTCGGGAACTCGCCGCCGGCCGACGAGCCGGCATCGCCCGCCGTCATCGCGCGCTGCGCGAGTTGCGCATAGGCGGGCTCCACCTRTTCGTCCGCGATCGGATCGGGTTGCTGGTCCTGCCTCGATTGCCAGAGCCGGAAGGCCGCTTCGCCCAGGATGAAGTTGCCGCTCTGGTCCGCGCCCAGCAGCGACAGGGCGTGCAGCGCATCGTCATCGGACCAGCGCGCCGGGTCTTCGCCCACCCCGAGCAACGGGGCATGCTGGCGCGCGAACTGCCGGCCGAGGAAGCCCTGCGGCCGGAGGTCCTGCAGCGGGTAGGGGACGCCGTCGAACCAGCCGTCCTGCATGTCGGCCTCCATCGGCCATTCGAACGGCTCGATGAAGTCCAGCGCGCAACCGTCGGGGTAGGTGAGGTGCAGGCGGGCGACTTCGGCCGCGTCGCCGTGCGCGTCGATGCGGTACAGCGG
>NZ_JBFUGW010000592.1:0-1286 GCF_056402735.1 Rhizobacter sp. P3_C12 | reverse complement strand
GTACAGCGCGGCGCAGACGATCACGGCGGTGACCCAGAGCGATGCGGGTTCCGGCGGCACGAGCACCTGCACCGTGGGTGGCAGCGTGGCCGCGTCACCTGGGAGTTGCACGTTCCAGTGGATCTACGACCGATGCACCGCTCGCACGGTGAACTTCAGCGTGAAGAACCCGTTCGGCACGGCGATGACGAGCAAGGCGATCGTGAAGGGGACCTGCCTGTGAAGACCACGCAGATAAACGCGCAAAAGATTGCGCAAGTGCACATGAAGCGGCTGGCCCGGTTGGTGGTGTTCGCGGGCGCCGCTTGGGTGCAAGCGATGGCGCATGCGCAAGTCCAGCCACCCATTGACCCGTTCCATTACACGAAGACGGTGAGCACCACCTACCGCCCCGATGGCTTGGTGGAAACCGAGAAGGTCGAGCCCGACGACCCCAAGCTGTGCGTGCTGACAACCTACGGCTACGACCCGGCGGGCAACCGCATCAGCACGCGGCAGGAGAACTGCCCGGGCGCGAGCGGCGAGGCGCTCTTCACGGCGCGCACCAGCACGACCACGTATGCCGCGCAGACGGTGACGATCGCCGGCCAGAGCATCAAGGTGCCTGCAGGCAGCCTGCCGAGCGAGCGCAAGAACGCGCTGCTGCACGGTGAAACGCAGACGGTAGATCCCCGCTTCGGCACGGTGCTGAGCAAGACCGGGCCGAACGGGCTGACCACGCGCTGGGAATATGACGACCTGGGTCGCGCGACGCGAGAGATCCGTGCCGACAGCACGCGGTCGATCACGGCGTACTGCTACATCGCGGGCCGCGTCGACACCGCCACGAACAGCCCGACATGCCCGAGCCCCGGTGCGGCGGAGATCCCGGCTGATGCGGTGAAGTTCGTGCACGCGGAGCCACGCGATGCGAGCGGTGCCGAAGGCGTCAAGAACGGCCCGTTCACCCGCAAATATATCGACCGCGCGGGCCGGGTGCTTCGCCAGATCACCGAGGCGTTCGACGGCGCCACGCAACCCGGCGGCACCAACCGCCTGATCGCCACCGACACCGAGTACGGCGACCTGGGGCAGGTGCTGCTGCAGACGCAGCCGTATTTCCTGGACAGCGGCTCGTCGACCAGCGGCGGCAGCGCCGACGTGGGRCTCTCGCGCTCGGAGTACGACGCATTGGGCCGGGTGGTCCGCACCTACACGGCCGACCCCCAGGGCAACCAGCCGAGCGTGGGCTTCAGCAACCGGGGCAGCCGCCGGGCGCGGTTGTCGGCCGTGGTCTACGGCGCGCT
>NZ_JBFUGW010000591.1:0-1293 GCF_056402735.1 Rhizobacter sp. P3_C12 | reverse complement strand
GCGCTGCCCCGCAAGGCGCGCACCAGGCGGCCGATGCCGGACTCGGCGCTGTACTCGAGCAGCGGCACCGGCTTGCCTCCGCTGTCGTCCAGCCAATGACGCGGCCGGCCCGACGCGTCGGGCGCCGACACCGGCAACAGCGCGTCGTGGCCGACCACGGCCCAGCGGTGCGATGACGGGTCCAGCCGGTTGGGCACCTGCTCATGGCCATGGCACAACAGGAACTGCACGCGGCCCTGCTGCATCAGCGCCTCGCACTGCTGCATCACGTCGGAGATCAGCTGCACCGGGCCCGGCCCGTGCCCTGGTCCTTGCGCCAGCCGCGACTCCAGCCCGCGCAGCCAGCCCGGCAGGAAGCTGAACGACAGCGCATGGGTCGACGCGATGCGCAGCGTGGCCGAACTCGCATCGGCCACCGCGCGCGCCTGGTCGGGGATGCCCGCGACGCGCGTCAGCAGCTCCTGCGCCACCGCGCGAAACCACTCCCCCGCCTCGGTCAGCGTGGCGGGCTGGGTGCTGCGGTCGAACAGCACCACGCCCAGCCAGTCTTCCAGCGCGCGCACGCGGCGGCTGAAGGCCGGCTGCGTCATGTGCCGCTCCTGCGCGGCCCGCGAGAAGCTGCCGCTGGCCGCCAGGGTCAGGAAATCGTCGAGCCAGATCAGGTTCATGGGCGGTGCTCACAAGGCATGGAAGAAGACCCAAGCGGCATTGGTCAACGGTGGCCGCGGCGCGCAAGATTCACGGCGATTGTTCAACAAACAGACCGGAGACAAGACCATGCGCACGATCCAGAACTACCGCGGCATCATCCCCGCGATCGCCTGCCCGTTCACCGGCGACCACCGCATCGACGAGCCCGCGCTGCGCAAGCACGCCGCGTGGCTGGCCACCCAGCCCGGCGTGGTGGCCGTGATGACCAACGGCCACACCGGCGAAGTGTTCTCGCTGCTGCCGCGCGAGCGCGCCGAGGTGACGCGCATCGTCGCCGACGAGCTGAAGGGCCGGCTGCCGGTGATCTCGTCGATCGTCTGCGAAGGCACGCGCGACGCCACCGAGCAGGCGTCGATGGCGCGCGAAGCGGGCGCCAAGRCCCTGGACGTGATGCCGCCGCACCACTGGCTGCGCTTCGGCTTCCGGCCCGACCACGTGACGCGCTACTTCGAGGCCATCGCCTCGGTCGGGCTCGACCTGGTGGCGCACGTCTACCCGGCGTGGACGCGCGCGTCGTACTCGTCGGCCACGCTGGCCGAGCTGGCCCGCCTGCCGGCCGTCGCCGCCTTCAAGGTGGGACAG
>NZ_JBFUGW010000590.1:0-1294 GCF_056402735.1 Rhizobacter sp. P3_C12 | reverse complement strand
ATACACCGAACTGAACATGCCCCTGCGCAAGGACCTCGAGGTGAATGCCTCGGGTCGTTGGGACAAGTACAGCGTCATCGGTACGACGACGAACGGCAAGCTGTCGACGCGGTACACCCCGGTGAAGGAGCTGCTGCTGCGCGGCGCCATCGGCACCGGCTTCCGCGCACCGACGCTGCCTGAGCTGTACAAGCCGATGACCGTCGGTGTCAGCGAGCAGTTCATCGATCCGTTGCACCCTGATGATGGCGCGATCCAGGCGAATGCCAAGAATGGCGGTAATCCGAACCTGAAGCCGGAAAAGTCGAAGCAGCTGTCGCTGGGCTTCGTGGTGTCGCCGACCAAGAACTATTCGTTCGGCGTGGACTACTTCCTGATCAAGATCGACGACTACATCATCTCGCCGGCCGCCCTCGCGCTGGTCAATGCCGCGCGCGCCGGCAAGCCGCTGTATGGTGACGGTGATGTCGATTTCACGAATGACGATCCCACCTCCACGGTCGAGACCGTCGACCAGCGTCTGCACAACGCGGCATCGGCCCTGCTGCGCGGCTTCGACGTCACCGGCAACTGGAACGACACGTTCTCGTTCGGCAAGGTCTCGGTCGACATGACCGGTACCTACATGCAGACCTTCGACCTGAAGACGCTGGCCGGCACGCAGCACAGCGTCGGCTCGATCGTCCAGGACGACGGGTCTCCGCTCGACGTTGCCAGCACCGGCGTGGTGGCGCGCTGGAAGCACAACCTGAGCGCGACCTGGTCGACGGGCGCTTGGGCGACGACGCTGGCGCAGAACTACTACTCCGGCTATCGCGATGCCAACGACCTGCTGGGCAACGAGCACCGCGTTCCGGCCACGTCGACCTACGACGCGCAGGTGGCGTTCACCGGGGTCAAGAACCTGAAGGTCGCTCTCGGCGCGAAGAACCTGTTCGACAAGGATCCGCCGCTGTTCATCGGCAACGGCTCGTCGTTCCAGTACGGCTTCGATCCGACGATGAGCGACCCGCGCGGCCGTTTCATCTATGTCAACGCGAGCTATCGCTTCTTCTGACGCAGACCGCAAGCAGGTAGGCTGACACCGCTCAGGCTGCACTGCCATGCCCGCTGGCCACAAGCCGGCGGGCATTTTTGTTAACCTCGAACGTTTGCGTTTTCCACACTGGAGATCCCAGCGTATGGACTTTTCCAAGCGACAACGCGATCCCCGACGCCACATCGTCGGGATCGGGTTTGTCATTTTGTTTCACGCGGCGATCGTGTATGCGTTGCTGACGGGGCTGGCCAAGAA
>NZ_JBFUGW010000589.1:0-1309 GCF_056402735.1 Rhizobacter sp. P3_C12 | reverse complement strand
GTCTCGCAACGCGCGTCAGATAATTCACGGCTTTTCTTCGAGCTTCATCCCTTTCCGAGGATTCCCATGTTCCAACGTCCGACAGCCGTTCTCGCGGCTGCATGCGCCTTGTTCATCGCCGGTTGCGCCACCGAAAGCTCCCGCACGCTGGAGGTCGCCAAGGTGCAGGCCGCCGCGGCGCCGTTCAACGGCACGCGCCTGCCGGTCTCGGTCGGCAAGTTCGACAACCGCTCCACCTTCATGCGCGGCGTGTTCTCCGATGGCGTCGACCGCCTCGGCAGCCAGGCCAAGACCACGCTGATTGCGCACCTGCAGCAGTCGCAGCGCTTCTCGGTGCTCGACCGCGACAACATGTCCGAGACCAGCCAGGAAGCCAAGCTGCAGGGCACGGCGCAGAAGCTGCGCGGCGCCTCGTACGTGGTGACCGGCGACATCTCCGAATTCGGCCGCAAGGAGGTCGGCGACCACCAGCTGTTCGGTTTGTTCGGCCGCGGCAAGACGCAGATCGCCTACGCGAAGATCACGCTCAACATCGTCAACAGCCTGACCGCCGAGGTCGTCTACTCGGCCCGCGGCGCCGGCGAGTACGAGCTGTCGAACCGCGAGGTGCTCGGCTTCGGCGGTACCGCCAGCTACGACGCGACGTTGAACGGCAAGGTGCTCGACCTCGCGATGCGCCAGGCGGTCGACGACCTCGTCACCGCGAAGGACAGCGGTCAGTGGGGCAAGGAGGCAGCCAAGTGACAGGGCGCTTCCTTGTCGCCGCCTGTGCGCTGGCGATGCTGGCCGGCTGCGCGAAGCCGCGCCCGCCGCTGTACCTGTGGGAGTCGTTCCCGCGCCAGCAGTACGACGCGCTGCAGCGCGGCGGCGCCGGCGCGCAGGAGCAGATCGCCGCGCTGGAGGAGCATGTCGTGAAGGCGCGTGCGCAGAACGCCGCGTTGCCGCCCGGCCTGCGTGCCCACCTGGGCATGCTGAAGCTGTCGATCGGCGACCCCGGCGAGGCACGCCAGCTCTGGCAGGCCGAGAAGCTCGCGTTCCCGGAATCGGCACCCTACATGGACCAGCTGCTGAAGCGCCTGGACGGCCCCGTGGCCAAGACGGAGAAACCGGCATGACGCGCGTCCGATCCCTGATCCTGTGGGCTGCCGTCGCTGGCGCCGCATTGCTCGGCGGCTGCGCGAGCACCCCGGCCTACGACTACACGGCCTTCAATCGCGCGAAGCCGGCCTCGCTGCTGGTGCTGCCGCCGCTCAACGAGTCGCCCGAGATCAGCGCGACCGCCTCCGTCTGGAGCCACGCGACCCGGCCG
>NZ_JBFUGW010000588.1:0-1329 GCF_056402735.1 Rhizobacter sp. P3_C12 | reverse complement strand
GCGCAAGGTGGTGCGCGATGGTCGCGAGGGTGATGCTGGCAAGCCGTGGCTGCTGCAGCGATACCTCATCGCCGGTGGAGGTGGTGATCCAGGTCATTTGACGTCCTGTGCAGGCGTGTTGAAGCTCGCCGCCTGCGATGGCGCAGGCGGGCGGGAGAAAAGGTGGGGAAGGGCGGCGGCGCGCCGTCAGGCGTGCAGGCTGTCGAAGTTGATCCGCATGAATCGGGCATCAGGGCCGCAGCCGCCAAGCGACGCTCGCATGACGGTGACGGGGCGCCAGCGATCGGGCGCGACCGCGGCCGGGCAGCAGCACACCAAGTCGCCGTCGTCGTGCATGCGGTGATCGCACAGCTCGCATGCGCGGTAGTTCGCGGCGTCCCAGTGGCTCGGCGCGACAGTGAGCAGGGCGGCGGCGATCACAGGCACCTCGCGCTGCAGGTGCGGAGGCTTGAGAAGGTGCACACCAGCATGTCGATGACATCGAAGCTGTGCGATGCGACGACCTGCAGCGCGCCGCGCGTGCCGTCGGAGAGCGTGTAGCGGGCGAGGTAGCGGCGGCTCATGCTTCGCTTGCCTCCGGTGTGTGCTGCGCGCATAGCTCGAGCCACGCACTGGCTGCAGATACCAACGCCGAGAGCTGCCCATGCGACAAGAGCAAGTAGTCTTGGTGCGGGGCAGAGATCTGGAAGCGGATCGGATTCCCTTGTTCGCGCTCGCCGATGTCGATCTGCGGCCAGTAACCGGGATCGACAACCAGTTTGATCGACACCGCTTCCGCGGCCGGCATTGGCATCTGATGAACGATGGCACTCATGCGCACCCCGCAGTCAGAGGCTCGACGCGCTCGACATGGTCGATGGGGTGGCCCAACACCGCATGCGCGCAGTGCATCGCCGCCTCGGCGTCAGAGGCCTGTAGTCGAATGCTGGGCAAGGCGCCGGTTTCAGAGGGCGCGTCGGAGCGGTGGTGGTAGTAGCAGCGGTAGCTGCGCGTGCAGAGCGTTTGCATCGAAACCTCACGAATGAATCAACGTGAGGAGTAGCGTAGCAACTGCTACGACACTATGCAATAGCAAATGCTACGTTTTTGAAGATGCAGGCCAACTGGATGCGTGGGGCAAGAGCTACAGCCCGCCCGATCCCGAGCGATCTCGCACCCGCCCAATGATCGTGATGTGCTCTTGGACAAGGTCAGGCGCGACTATCTCGTCACCATAGTCGGGGTTGTCACTTCTGAGAATCAACGTGCCATCGAGGCGCTTCAGCAAACGCTTCACGCGAAGTTCGGAGTCGTAGCGCAGGGCGTAGACCGTAGCGCAGGGCGTAGACC
>NZ_JBFUGW010000587.1:0-1340 GCF_056402735.1 Rhizobacter sp. P3_C12 | reverse complement strand
GCGTGGGGGTGGGCGCGGGCACCGAAGCCGGCTTGCCGGACCGGGCGATGATCACCTCGAACGCGACCGGTGGCAGCGGCGGCATCAACACCGCGGGCTACAGCCGCAACACCGGTGGGGGCGGGCTGGCGGGTCGGTCTACGACGCTGGTGGCCGGCGTGGCCGGTGGTGGCGGGGGCGGCGGCAAGGGCTCGGCGGCTGGCAGCGGCACGGGCAACGGCACYGGCTCGGGTGGCACGGTGCAGCGTGGCGGCAGCGGCAAGGCGGCTCGTTCGATCGAGGAGATCCGCCTGGTGTTCGAGCGCAACAAGGGCGCGATCTACGCGATCTACAACCGCGCGTTGCGCGAGGATCCGGGCCTGCAGGGCAAGGTCGTGCTGAGCCTGAAGATCTCGCCGTCGGGTCAGCTGGTGGATTGCCGGATCGTCTCGAGCGAGCTGAAGTCGCCGGAACTGGAATCGAAGCTGCTGGCGCGGATCAAGCAGTTCGAGTTCGGGGCGCGCGACGTCGACCAGATCGACATCACGTACCCGCTGGACTTCCTGCCGTCGTGATCGTCAGTGCCGGGTGGCCGCCGCGAGGGTGATCGCGCGGCGCGCCTCCAGCTCGGCATTCAGCGCCTTCTCCAGCGGGGCGCGCACCAGCCCGGCGTGTTCGTAGCGCAGGTTCTCGTACAGCTCGGATGCGGCCGGGCAGTCTTCCAGGATCAACTGCAAGGCCTTGCCCGGCTCGACGCGTTCGAGCGCGCGGCTCAGCTGCTGCACGACGGTGCGGTACTGGTGGGCATCGATCTCGGCCGGGCTCGCTTCCATGCGTTGCACCAGGCGCGCCAGCGCGTGCACGACATCGAGGTCGCTGACACTGCGTTGCTGGGATTGGGTGGTTTTCATGCGTTTCCTTCCGGGAGGGCGGCACCGTGGCCGCCCCGTACGCTGGAAGTGGGGATGCTTGATCGGCTTGCAAGGCCTGCCGCGGGCTCACCCGTTGGTGCGCGGTGGCACTGCATCGGAGCGGCGAGCCGGCGGTTCATCGCGGCGTGTGAATCGCGTCTGCCATTGTCAACAATGGTTAGCTGACCCCTGCTTTTCGCCGAGCGGGCTTGCTGCACCACCTTGCCCCGCCTCTAATCCATTCCGCCGCGCGATCCGTCCCCAGCAGTCCCCAGAGATTGACGATACGGCGAGTCGAGAGAGGCCGGTCGCGCCCGCGGTTGCTGGGCGCAAGGCGAAAGTGATGACGATGAAGATTGCGGCGATATTCTCATGTGCCGTTGTTTGTTTTTTTGCGAGCGGTGCCCCCCAGGCGGCACCGAAATACTATCCCCAGACGGTGCCTCAGAT
>NZ_JBFUGW010000586.1:0-1355 GCF_056402735.1 Rhizobacter sp. P3_C12 | reverse complement strand
GCCGAAAGCCTTCGCGATCTGCGCCGCATCGAAGCGGATGTTCATCGTCAACATGTCTTCTCCCTCGGTCTGGTCGCGATTCAGTTCAGCCCGCCGCCGCGTTGCTTGCTCAGCGCCTTCATGGGTGGCGGCCCCTCCCAATCCGAGAAGCGCTGGTAGGCGCCGTCGAAGCTGAAGTTCAGCGTGTCGGTCGGACCGTTCTTGTGCTTGACCACCAGCAGTTCGGCGTGGAACTTGTTGGCCTCGGTCGGTGCACGCCGGTGCTCGCGGTGCAGCAGCCCGATCAGGTCGGCCGCGCCCTCGATGTCGCCGCTGTCACGCAGGTCGCTCATCTGCGGCATGCCGCTGGAGCGCTTCTCAGAGTCGCGGTTGAGCTGCGACAGCAAGATGACCCAGACGCCGAATTCCTTGGCCGCGCGCTTCAGGCCGTTGGCGATCTTCCCCAGCTCCTGGTTCCGGTTATCACCGTCACCCTCCATCAGCTGCAGGTAGTCGATGATCACGAGGTCCAGCTTCTTGTGCCGGCGTTTCACTTGCTGGATCTTGCGGCGCACGTCCATGATGCTGAGCGCCGCCTGGTCGTCCATCGCGATGTGCAGCTTCCCGAGCGCATCGATGCCCTCGCTCACGCCTTCCCACATGCTCTCCGGTGCGTTGCGTGGGTTGCGCAGGTCCGCGAGGTTCACCCGGCCTGCAGCAGCGACCTGGCGGGCCGTCAGCGAGTTCAAGCTGTCCTCCTGCGTCAGCATCAGCACGTGGTGCTTGCGGCCGACGTTGCGGCTGAGCGTCAGGCATATGGCCGTCTTCCCCATGCTCGGTCTCGCGCCGATCACCCACAGCTCGCCCGGCCGCCCGCCGCCCGCAGTGCAGTGGTCCAAATCCTTCAGTCCAGTCTGGATGGTGGTCTCCGCACCGTCGTAGCGCAGCTGCAGGTCGTCGAGGTAGGTCACGACCAGTTCGCTGATATCGCGCGGTTCGTTGCGCTCGGCCACTGCGTTGAGCGCCATCAGCTTCGTGATCATTTGGTCGATGACTTGATCGACCGGCTGCGGCTTGCCATCGGCGCCGTGCGCACCGCGCATGACCTCGTCGGCAACGGCTGAACCCAGGCGCATCACCTCGCGTTCCCGCCAGCGCTCGACGATCAGCTCGGCATGCCTCGCCGCGGCCCGGCTGTTCGTCACCGACTGCAGCAGCTGGTTCAGGTACACCATGCCGTGGCCGCCGCGGTCGTGGACGGTGACCAGGTCGGCCAGCTTGCCGGCCGTGAGCAGCTCGCTGATCGTCTCGTAGATCGCCCGGTGATCGCCCTGGTAGAAGTGCTCCGGCTTCAAGATCGTGCCGACCACCTCGAA
>NZ_JBFUGW010000585.1:0-1360 GCF_056402735.1 Rhizobacter sp. P3_C12 | reverse complement strand
GCGCCGACGTGGCGCTCGCGCCGCCCGCGCCCGGCGCGAAGCCGCTGCTGCTGGCACTGGTGGTGGGCGAGACGGCGCGGGCCGATCACTTCGCGCTGAACGGCTACGAGCGGGCCACGACGCCGGGCCTTGCGGCGCAGGGTGTCGTCAGCTTCAGCAACGTCACGTCATGCGGCACCAGCACGGCCACCTCGCTGCCGTGCATGTTCTCGCACCTCGGCAAGCAGGCCTACGAATCGCGCGACCAGGACTACGAGAACCTGCTCGACGTGCTGCAGCGTGCCGGGCTGGCGGTGCTGTGGCTGGACAACCAGGCCGGCTGCAAGGGGCTGTGCGAGCGCGTGCCGCACGAAGATGCCTACCGGCTCGCGGCCGGTGCCGCGCCGATGCCGGCCGGGCTGTGCGACGGCGGCGAGTGCCTGGACGAGGCCTTGCTGCACGGGCTCGACCAGCGGCTGGCTGCGCTGCCGGCCGAGCGCCGCGCCCGCGGCGTGGTGCTGGTGCTGCACCAGATGGGCAGCCACGGGCCGGCCTACTCGAAGCGCTCGCCGCCGGGCCGCAAGCCCTTCGTGCCGGAGTGCACGACCAACGTGTTGCAGCAGTGCGAGCGGCAGCAGTTGCTGAATGCCTATGACAACTCGATCGCCTACACCGACAGCGTGCTGGCGAAGGCGATCGACTGGCTCGGCAAGCAGGGCGCCGGCTACGACCCGGCGCTGCTGTACCTGTCGGACCATGGCGAATCGCTCGGCGAGAACAACCTCTACCTGCACGGCCTGCCCTACGGCATCGCGCCGCGCGAGCAGAAGCACGTGCCGATGGTGGTGTGGCTCGCGCCGCAGACCGAGGCGGCGACCGGGATCGCGATGCAGTGTCTGCAGAAGCAGCGCGACGTGGCGCTGAGCCATGACA
The DNA here is from genome assembly GCF_056402735.1 of Rhizobacter sp. P3_C12. Lineage (NCBI taxonomy): Bacteria > Pseudomonadati > Pseudomonadota > Betaproteobacteria > Burkholderiales > Sphaerotilaceae > Rhizobacter > Rhizobacter sp. P3_C12. Next base: position 448 of record NZ_JBFUGW010000585.1, on the reverse strand, counting down.
ACCTGGTGCCGAGCGTGCTGGGGCTGATGCGGGCGAAGACCAGCGTCTATCGCGGCGAGCTGGACGTGTTTTCGCGCTGCAGGTAATTCCTCAACGCTCTCGTCTGGCGTGGGCGCGGGCGGGGGGTGTGGGGCTCGCCCCCCCGCCCACGCCTTTGCCGAACCGGTGGCTCGATGCGCGGAAAACACGCAYGGCGCGCCCGGGTGMCAACCCGGGCTCAACCCTCATTTGTTCGCTTGTCACCYCCCAAAAGGCAGRGCGGTGGCAGAAGGCGSGTGSGGGGAGGCTGTGGAGCGCCAATAAAGCCGGGGCGCCGGAGCTGGCTGGTTTSATGGCCCGCGTGCGCAGCACGCTTCGTGCACTGACTGTCGCCCACTGTTTGACCACAACGAACGAAGTGAGTGGCGGGAGTTTGGGCGACGGGCCATGAAACCAGTCAGYGGAGGGA
>NZ_JBFUGW010000584.1:0-1363 GCF_056402735.1 Rhizobacter sp. P3_C12 | reverse complement strand
TCGGAGCACCTGGCGGGGTATGCGGCGGTGCCGGCGGCGCGGCCGTCGTCGTTCGGCAGTGGTGGCGGCGGAGGCAGCTTCGCGCCGCAGTCGATGCGCCCGCAGGTGCAGGGTGCACTCGGGCTGCAGCAGGTGGCGACGCTGTGGGGCGGTGGCGGATCGGCACCGGCCGCGCGCCCTGCGGCGCCGCCCGCAGTGCCAGCCGCCGCGGCGCCGGCCCTCGATTTCCAGCGCGACGAATGGCCGCTCGGCCGTGCCGTCGCGCAGATCGGCGGCGTCTTCGTGCTGGCCGAGAACAGCCACGGCCTGGTGGTCGTCGACATGCATGCGGCGCACGAACGCATCGTCTACGAGCGCCTGAAGGCCAGCCTCGGCAGCGCGGCGATCGAGAGCCAGCCGCTGCTGATCCCGGCCACCTTCGCCGCCACCGCGCAGGAGATCGCGACCGCGCAGGCGCAGGCCGACAACCTGCGCACGCTGGGGCTGGATGTCTCGGCGCTGTCGGCCACGACGCTGGCGGTGCGTTCGCAGCCGGCGGCGCTCGTCGGCGGCGACGTGGTCGAGCTCGCGCGCAGCGTGCTGGCCGAGTTGTCGCAGTACGACGCCAGCAGCGTGATCCAGCGCGCGCAGGACGAGCTGCTGTCGACGATGGCCTGCCACGGCGCGGTGCGTGCGAACCGGCAGCTGACGATCGACGAGATGAATGCGCTGCTGCGCGACATGGAGCGCACCGAGCGCTCCGACCAGTGCAACCACGGCCGGCCGACCTGGCGGCAGATCACGATGAAGGAGCTGGACGCCCTCTTCTGGCGGGGCCGCTGAGCATGGACCACAGTTTCCTGTCGGCCTTCGTCCTGCTGCTGCTGGTGCTCGACCCGCTGGGCAGCCTGCCGATCTTCATCCCGATCATGCGCGAGGTGCCGAAGCACCGGCGGCGCTGGGTCGCGATGCGCGAGGTGGGCATCGCGTTCGGCGTGCTGTTCTTCTTCATGTTCTTCGGCAACGGCTTCCTGCGGGTGATGCACCTGTCGGAGCGTTCGCTCGAAGTGGCCGGCGGCGTGATCCTGCTGATGGTCGCGATCCGGATGATCTTCAGCCACGAAGGCGGCGTGTACGGCACGACCGAGGGCCGCGAGCCGCTGATTTTCCCGCTCGCGGTGCCGCTGCTGGCGGGGCCGTCGGCGATGGCGACGGTGCTGCTGCTGGCCTCGCGCCAGCCGGATCGCCTGCTCGACTGGGTGGCAGCGCTGACGGCCGCGATGGCGGTGTCGGGCGTGGTGCTGGTGCTGTGCGACCGCATCCGCCGGCTGCTGGGCGACTCGGTCGTCTCGGCGATCGAGAAACTGATGGGGCTGGTGCTGAC
>NZ_JBFUGW010000583.1:0-1364 GCF_056402735.1 Rhizobacter sp. P3_C12 | reverse complement strand
CTTCACGTCCTCGCCCTTCACCAGCGTGCCGTGGATGATGTCGAAAAAAGCCTCGACCATGTCCTTCGATTCGCGCTTGTTCAGGCCCAGCCGCTCGAACAGCAGCTCGGCCAGTTCGGCCTTGGTGAGCGTCGGCGTCTCGAGGGTCGGCAGCAGCACGCGGGCCGGGGATTTGTCGTCGTTGTGGTCGTCCATGGCGGCCTCCCTCAGCCGCGAAGGCGCACGCCGAGGCGGGCCTTCAGGCTGTCCAGCACCTTGTGCACGCCGGCTTCGATGCGCTCGTCGGTCAGCGTCGCGGCGTCGTCCAGCAGCTCGAGCCGGATGGCCAGGCTGCGTTCGCCGGCGGCCATGTCGGCCGCAGGCGTCGCCGGCTTGTAGATGTCGAACAGCCGCGCCGAGCGGATCAGGCCCGGGTCGACCGCCGTGATCGTGCCGATCAGCGCCTCGTGCGTGACCTGCTCGCCGGCGATCACCGCGATGTCGCGCCAAGCCGACTGCTGCTTCGGGATCGGCTGGAACTGCGGCAGCAGGCGCTGCTGCAGCGCCGAGGCGTCGAGCTCGAACAGCACCGGCGCGTGCGGCAGCTCGTACGACTGCCGCCACTTCGGGTGCAATTCGCCGACGTGGCCGATGGCCTGCCCGTCGATCTCGATGCGCGCCGAACGGCCGGGGTGCAGCGCAGGGTGCTCGGCAGCGACGAAGCTGACCGCCAGCGGCGCGAGCAGCGATTCGATGTCGCCCTTCACGTCGAAGAAGTCGACCTGGCGTTCCTTTGCCGCCCACTGCAATGCATCGACCGGGCCGTACGCGAGGCCCGCGACGCGCAGCGGCTGCGCGATGCCGGCCACGCTGAAGGCGCCGTTGGCGACCGACGCATCGCGCCGGAACACGCGGCCCGATTCGAACACCCGCACGCGCGTGGTCTTGCGCGCCAGGTTGAAACGCAGCACGTTGACGAGGCCGCCGAGCAGGCTTGAGCGCATCACCGACAGCGGGCTCGCGATCGGGTTCAGCACGCGGATCGGGTCGGCATTGCCGGCCAGCTCATGCTCCCAGCGCTCCTCGACGAAGCTGAAGTTGATCGTCTCCTGGTAGTCGAGGCCGGCCAGCAGGTGGCGCAGCGCGTGCGGCCCGCGCTTCGATTCGCTGCGCACGCTGGCCGCCAGCGAGGCGAGCGGGCGCGTCGACGGCAGCGTCGGGTAGCCGAGCACGCGGATCACTTCCTCGATCAGGTCTTCCTCGATCAGCAGGTCGAAGCGCCAGCTCGGCGGCGTCACGGTGATCGTGCCCTCGGCCTGCGTGAACGGCAGGCCCAGCCGCTCCATCACGCCGACGCACTGCGCCTGCGTGATCGGCATGCCGAT
>NZ_JBFUGW010000582.1:0-1365 GCF_056402735.1 Rhizobacter sp. P3_C12 | reverse complement strand
GTGGTGTTGTTGATGCTGTGGCTGCCGGACGGGCTGCTGAGCATTCCGGAGCGGCTGCGGGCGCGGCGCATGGCGCGCGAGGCCTCGGCGGCGCGGGCCGCATCGGCGGCGGCGATCGGGGCTCGGCCATGAGCGCCCCGCTGCTGAAGGTGAGCGGGCTGCGCAAGTCGTATGGCGCGATCGTCGCGGTGGCCGGTGTGTCGTTCGAGGTGATGCCGGGCGAGATCTTCGGCGTGATCGGCCCGAACGGCTCGGGCAAGACGACGATGTTCAACAGCGTGCTGGGGCAGATCCGGCCCGATGGCGGCACGGTCGAGCTGAAGGGGCGGGACATCACCGGCCTGTCGCCGCTGCAGCTGAGCCGGCGTGGCGTGGGGCGCACGTTCCAGACGCTGCAGGTGTTCGGCCGGATGAGCGTGCGCGACAACCTGCTGGTGGCGGCGCAGGAGCACCGCGGCAGCATGGCGGGCCGGCTGTTCGCGCCGGGCGACTCGGGGCTCGGCGGCCAGGCCGATGCGCTGATCGAGAAGTTCCGCATCGGCCACGTCGCGCACCAGAAGGCGGGCGAGCTGAGCTACGGGCAGCAGAAGCTGGTCGACATCGCGATGGCCTTCATGAGCGAGCCCGACCTGGTGCTGCTCGACGAACCGTGTGCGGGGGTCAACCCGAGCCTGGTCGGTGGCATCAGCGTGCTGCTGAAGGAGCTCAACCGGGAGCGCGGTGGCAGCTTCATCGTGATCGAGCACAACATGGATTTCGTGATGGACCTGTGCCACCGGATCATGGTGATGGTCGAGGGCTCGGTGCTGGCTGTGGGCACGCCGGAGGAGATTCGTGGGAACCGGGAGGTGCTGGATGCGTATCTCGGTGGATGACTGTGACTGTGCGTGCAAAGGCGCGGGTAAGGAGGCTGTGGCTCGCCGGCCGGTGCGGTCTTCGCCCTCTGGAGGGCGAAGACTGCCCTCCGCTGACTGGTTTCATGGCCCGTCGCCCAAACTCCCGCCACTCACTTCGTTCGTTGTGGTCAAACAGTGGGCGACAGTCAGTTCACGAAGCGCGCTGCGCGCGCGGGCCATGAAACCAGCCAGCTCCGGCGCCCCGTCCCTATTGGCGCTCCACAGCCTCCTTACCCGCGCCTTTGCGGCCACCGCCGTGCTGTGTTGGGGGGAAAAGATTGAAGTGACCGACGAAGCGCGCGAGCGCTCGCATGCTCGTCAGTCACTTCAATCTTTTCCCCCCAACCAGAGCGGGCGGTGTTGCGCGGCGGGTGAGGGAATGGGCTGGGGGCGATTTCTGAGGCGACGAAGAAGATCGGTTTCGGGGGTGGCGCGCGCCAGCGCGCTTCGTAGACWKACTCATCGCCAC
>NZ_JBFUGW010000581.1:0-1366 GCF_056402735.1 Rhizobacter sp. P3_C12 | reverse complement strand
TTCTGGTTCTTCATTTGCGCAGGATGGGGCTACCTCTCTGCCACATTTCCTTCGCAGCATTCACCGTCTTGGACGAGCGTAGCCATCACGCTTCCCGCCGCCCTGGTGACCTCGGTCGGCCTCCTTTGGATGGAACTTCAGAAGCTCCCCCCTGGCACGTTCGCGTTGCCGCCGTCGCTTCTATTGAAGCCATGGAATCGTCCTGCGGGGGCTGCCCTGTTCATCGGGTTGACTTTTTCGTTCGCCGGGCTATGGGGAGTAGCCATGTGTATGGCTCTCGCCCTGCCCAGTCCACTCGTTGCACTACATTTTTTTGCCATAGGCTCTGGTGGCGTAGCAGGCTGCTTTGCCGCTCATCGGCTGTTTCCCCAAAAGTTCAGTGCCTGACCATTCGTGCTGACGGATCCGGTCGGCACAATCCTCAACGGTCCGGCCAGTGGCCGTCAGCTCCCGCGGACGAGCGGCTGGAGCCGGCCAGTTGCCGACACTCGTGAAAGTCTGCTTCGCAGCCGTGCGATAGTGGCGCAATGCCTTGATGGCCCCGGCAAGCCGGATCGAGCCTCTCATGCCAAACGACAAGCAGCTTATGAGTCCTTGCCGAACCGTTCTCTTCTCCGCGACGTTGACTCTGCTCCCTACCTTTGCGGTCGCTGCCGGTGCAAATTTCTCAGGTACCTGGTCGATGGATCTGCGTACGACCGGACAGAAAGCAGCGAACGCCGAATGCGGCATGGCCTCTTTCGTTCTCAAGCAATCTGGTGCTCGGATCACGGGTTCCCACACGTTTGCAACCGCAGGCTGCAGTCGCCTCAACGAGGGTGGTGAGGGCACGGTCAAAGGAAGGGTGGTCGGCACCGWGGCGCACTTGGTCGTCACCAGCGGACGGAACGGCGCTGTCGTCAAGGGTGTTGCGACGCTGAAGAACGATGCGATCTACTGGGAGACGAAAGAAGAAATAAGTGCCGGTGAGCAAGGTGACTCTCCGCTCATCCTTGACAAGGGTCTGCTCACGAGGACGGGCAACTAGTCATGCCGGCACGCCGCCGAACCATTCCCCTGAGAGGACGTTGATCGTCATGAAACGCCACTACCTCGCCAGTTCGGTGCTGAGTCTGCTTGTCGTGGTCAAGTCTTTTCGGACACGCCAATGAGTTGGTTTGGGTTGAATCTCAGTGAGTGTGTTCGGCGTGACGCTCATGCTCGACGGGCGAGCGATAGCCGAGTGTGGAATGGAGCCTGACGGGGTTGTAGAAGCAGGCGATGTAGTCGGCGACATCGATCATCGCTTCGGCGTGATTGGCGTAGTCGCGCTGCCAGACGCGTTCCATCTTCAGGTTCAGGAAGAAGCGTTCCATCACCGCGTTGT
>NZ_JBFUGW010000580.1:0-1368 GCF_056402735.1 Rhizobacter sp. P3_C12 | reverse complement strand
CGGCGCGGGCGCGGGCGAGGGGGCCGGCGCTGGCGCAGGCGCCGGCGTGCCGGTCACCGGCCCGAGGGCCGRGCCGTCGGTGTTGCCACCGGCCCAGGTGGTGTCCTGCGACCCGCCACCGCAACCGCCCAGCAGCACGGCCGACACCGCGATGAACAACGGGCCCAGGCCCGCGCCGGTTCTCATGGCTTGACCGTCAGCTTGCCGACGCCGGCTTGCGCCTGCACCGAAGCCTTCACCGACGCCGCCGGCAGCAGCGCGCTGCGGCTGTAAGGCACCGTCCAGCCCACGTCGCTCGAGAAGCTGCACTGCGACATGTTCAGCGCCGCGCCGTTCAGCAGCGAGCCGGCTTCGGCGATCGCGCCGGTCTTGCTCGACGAGCCCGGGTTCTTCATCACGCTCGCGCAGCTGTTGGCGCCCTGGATCTCGAACACGTTGTTCTCCGAGATGATCTTCGCCAGGTAGGCCACGCCGATGCTGTAGCCGTACGGGTAGGCCGCGTTGGCCGTGCTGCCCTGGTAGAGGTTGTTGTAGACGTGCACCTTGCCGAAGCGAACGCGCGGCGCGCGCTCGGTGATGTTGGTGAACAGGTTGTTGTGGAAGGTCACCGTCAGGTGGCCGTTGTCGGAGGTCTTGCTGTCCGACGAGCCGATCAGGTTGTTCTTGTCGTGCTGGTCGAAGACGTTGTTCGAGATCGTCACGTAGTCCGAACCGTTCTTCACGTCCAGCGAGCCGTCATGGCACTGCTTGCGCTTGCCGTTGACGACTGCGAGCAGGTCGTCGGTGACCGGGGAATCGGTGAACCGGTTGTGGTCGATCCAGACGTGGGTCGAGTCGTCCACCGTGATGCCGTCGAACTCCGAGTTCCAGTTGCCGCTGGAGCCGTCGTTCGGGTCCCACAGCGGCGACACGTCGCACGGGTCGATGATGGTCAGGTTGCGCACGATCACGTTGTCGACGCCGTTGATCTTGATGTTCGCGTTGACGAAGCCGGCAGTCGCGCCGACGCCGATCAGCGTCGTGTTGCTGCCGAGCTTCAGCTCACCGCGATTGGCCTGGTCCGAGGTGCTCTTGAAGGCGCCGCCGTTGTCGGCTGCCGCCATGTCGATGCGACCGGTGACCTTGATGATCTTCGCGTTGTCGCCGCCCGCCTTGATCGCGGCGAGCAGTTCGGTCGCGGTGTCGACCCGGTAGATCGCCGCAGCCGCTGCGGTCGAGCCGCCGCGCGTGCCGCCGGACTGGCTGGCCCAGCCGGTGCCCGGGGCCACCTCGGTGCTGGCGTCGGCCGACGGCGCGGGGGCCGGAGCCGGGGCAGGCGCGGGAGCCGGTGCCGGGGCGGGAGCAGGCGTCGGAGCCGGTGCGGGGGCA
>NZ_JBFUGW010000579.1:0-1369 GCF_056402735.1 Rhizobacter sp. P3_C12 | reverse complement strand
ATGCAGCCGGCTTGGCAGCTTCAGCGGGCTTGGCGTCAGCGGCGAAAGCGCCGGCAGCGAACAGGGAAGCAATCAGGGCGGCCAGAATCTTGTTCATGTAAAAACCTTTCGAAAGTTTTGGATCCGCCGTCCATCGTTGGACGGTCCGCCCGTAACGCGGGCTCTCCAAAGTCGGTTGACACGGTGCGTGACATAGAATCGCCGGCTTCAGTGCGGTCCGTTTCCAGTCACTCCAACATCAGCAGCGCGCGGAGCTATCCCATGTATCAGCACATCAAGGTGCCCGAGGGCGGGCAGAAGATCACCGTCAACGCCGACTTCTCGCTCAAGGTCCCCGACCAGCCCATCATCCCGTACATCGAGGGTGACGGCACCGGCTACGACATCACCCCGGTGATGATCAAGGTGGTCGACGCCGCGGTGGCGAAGGCCTACAAGGGCGCGAAAAAGATCCACTGGATGGAGATCTTCGCCGGCGAGAAATCGACCAAGGTCTACGGCCCCGACGTGTGGCTGCCCGAAGAAACGCTGCAGGTCCTGCGCGAGTACGTCGTGTCGATCAAGGGCCCGTTGACGACGCCGGTCGGCGGCGGCATCCGCTCGCTGAACGTCGCGCTGCGCCAGGAACTCGACCTGTATGTCTGCCTGCGTCCGATCCAGTACTTCAAGGGCGTGCCGTCGCCGGTGAAGGAACSCGAGAAGACCAACATGGTGATCTTCCGCGAGAACTCGGAAGACATCTATGCCGGCATCGAGTTCGAGGCCGAGAGCGACAAGGCCAAGAAGCTGATCAAGTTCCTGCAGGACGAATTCGGCGTCAAGAAGATCCGCTTCCCGAACACCTCGGGCATCGGCATCAAGCCGGTGTCGCGCGAAGGCACCGAGCGCCTGGTGCGCAAGGCGATCCAGTACGCGATCGACAACGACAAGCCCAGCGTGACCATCGTGCACAAGGGCAACATCATGAAGTTCACCGAAGGCGGCTTCCGCGACTGGGCCTATGGCCTGGCGCAGAAGGAATTCGGCGCCGAACTGATCGACGGCGGCCCGTGGTGCAAGTTCAAGAACCCGAACACCGGCAAGGACATCACGATCAAGGATTCGATCGCTGACGCCTTCCTGCAGCAGATCCTGCTGCGCCCGGCCGAGTACTCGGTGATCGCGACGCTGAACCTGAACGGCGACTACGTCTCCGACGCGCTGGCGGCCCAGGTTGGCGGCATCGGCATCGCCCCGGGTGCGAACCTGAGCGATTCGATCGCGATGTTCGAGGCCACGCACGGCACCGCACCGAAGTACGCCGGCAAGGACTACGTGAACCCGGGTTCCGAGATCCTGTCGGCCGAGATGATGCTGCGCCACATGGGCT
>NZ_JBFUGW010000578.1:0-1377 GCF_056402735.1 Rhizobacter sp. P3_C12 | reverse complement strand
GAATGGGGCTTCGCGCGGCGGGTCTGGCTGCGCGGCCTGGCGGTGCACGGGCCGAGTGCGCCCGACCTCGCGCAGCTCGCGTGGTGCGAGTCCTGCAGCGGCGATCTCGAGGCCGCCTTGCGCCATGCCGCGGCAGCGCTCGCGTGCCGGCCGGACGACCCGCTGGCGCGCGACGTGCAGCAGCGCCTGGACGAGCGCCTGGCTGGCTGGGACGAAGCGCCCGGCGGCTGGCTGCGCTGCATCGCGCGGCAGCCGGGCGGGCTGGCGCTGGAGCCGCTCGACGGCAGCCATGCACCGGCACTCGGCCACCAGTTCCGCGATCCGCAGATCGCGGTGATGTCGGGGTTCGATCCGATCGACGAGAAGCGCGATGCGGCGACCTGGGTCGACGAGCGGCGCCGCGAGACCGACCGCATGGACTACGCCGTGATGCATGCGGAGCACGGCTTCGTCGGCCACACCGGCGTGTACCGCTGGGCGCGCGCGGGCTTCTTCTATTTCTGGATCGGCATCGATCACCAGGGGCGTGGCTTCGCGGCCCGGGCCGGTGCGCTGCTGTGCGAGTTCGCGCTGCGCAACGGCGTCGACTGCCTGCTGACCTCGGTCTATGGCGACAACGTGCGCTCGAGGCGTGCGCTGGAACGCATCGGCTTCCGGCGCCTGCCGGTGCGCCGGCGCAGCGACAAGGAGCCGCTGCACTACCTGGTCCTGACGGCGCCGGGCGTGGACGTCGACGCGATGGAGGTGCTGCGCGACTACCACGTGCGCGAAGAGCAGGCGACCGACTTCGAGCCCGATCCGGACCCGGTCGGCGGATCGGGGTTGTCGTGAGCACCGTGTCGGACGATCGTCGCCGCGCTGAGGAGGCCCGCGCGGCGCTGCTTGCCGAGAGCATGCGCCGGCGGCACCAGGTCGACGAGGTGGTCCGGGCCGAGGCCTCGCAGTCGGTGTCCGCGCAACTGGAGTTGCGCGAGGAAGCGGTGTTCAAGGCCGCGGTGCAGGCTGCGCTCGACGACGGCCTGCCGCAGCTCCCCGTGTGCCCGGTCGAGCCGGACGAGCCGCCTCGGGAAGACGCTGCCGCCGAGCCTGCTGATGCGCCGTTGCCGCCATCGCCATCGCTATCGCTATCGCCGCTGCGGTCGTCTTCGCATCCCGCTGCGCCTGTCACTGCGCTGCACCTGCCATCCCCGTCCACGGACACCGATCCGCGAGCGATGCCAGCGTCTTCACCGATGCCTGCGCGAGAACCGGCCCGCGGGGCGCCGCCGTCTCGGGCCAGGCCATCGCGTGCGCCGGTGATCGCGTCGGCGTCTGCGGCCGCGCCCACGCGGGCCTCGATCGCGGAGCAGCGTCCAGCCGCCGCCGCCGCCTCGAGGC
>NZ_JBFUGW010000577.1:0-1384 GCF_056402735.1 Rhizobacter sp. P3_C12 | reverse complement strand
GTCTGGCAGGCACGCGATTGGCCGTTCGCCGCGGAAAGTTCTGGTATCGGCATCGCAACGGACGATGGGAGAACATGGGCACCGACCTGGCCRCCGCCAAGAAGGCCGCAGCCATGCACAACGATCCTGGGAAGGCGTATGGAACTGTGCAATGGTGGTTCGGTGAGTTCCTCACGGACTGCAAGCTTCGCGTGTCGGCCGGCACGCTGAGTCAGCGCACGCTCGACGACTATGCAGGGTATGCGGACTACGGTGGCCCGCTGCTCGCGTACTTCGGCCGCATGTTCCCCGACCAAATCAAGCCGTCGCACGTGCAGAGCTATCTTGAGGACAACGCGGCGCTAGGCCGGCCAACACCAGCCAATCGGGAGCGCGCATGCCTGTCCTCCATGCTGAGCTGGCTAATCCGTACTGGCCGCGCCGCCGACGGTTTCAGTGTCAACCCATGCATGCGCGCCAGCGGTGTTCGCCGCAACCCGGAGTCGCGCCGCGAGCGCTACGTGACCGATGCCGAGTACCGAGCGGTTTATGACGCGGCGGGAGGCGCCGTCAGGCTCGCAATGGAACTGGTCTACAGGACTTTGCAACGGCCAGAGGTCGACGTACTTGCGTGGACTCCTGCGAACATTCGCAACAAGGAAGGTGGTCGAGTTCTCAGCTTTGTTCAGAGCAAGACCGGCCGCAAGATAGATATAGCACTCGTTGGAGTCCTCGACAGCCTGGTCAATGCAGCAGTAGGCCAAGTACCAGTGCTGCGCCAGCCGATCATCCATACCCGCGACGGCAATGCGTACACATACACCGGGCTCAGCGCGATGCTTCGGCGCTCGATTGAGCGCGTCAAAGCAGCGCACAAGCTCGCCAAAGGGCCTTTGGCCGAAATGCCAAGTTTTGGCCTGCGCGACCTGAAGGGCAAGGGTGCGACAGATATGTACCTTGCGGGTGAGCCGATTGAGCGCATTCAGTTGCTCTGCGGCCACGCAGACAAGTCAACGACCGAGATCTACATCAAGCAGCGGTGGCAGCAGACAGCACAACCCAACCTGCGCGCAATTGCGTGAGTTTCCGCGCTCTGGCAACACAGGCGCAATTTGTGCCTCCAGGCCGGATGCAGCCGGTCGGTTCTCAAGAGAGAAAGCCCGTTGCCCCTGAGACCATTCGTCGTGCGCCGCGCGCACTGCGGCTGTGCCTTGACCTGTGAACTCCAACGACGGCGAACAGTCCTTCGTCTTGCCGCACGCCTGCGTGCGCTGGCAGACAGACGGCGGTGTCACACGGTGCCATGGTCTGCTTATCGGCGGCGCCAAGTGACATCGCACGTTGAGCTACGTATGCGTCAAGGGGTGCAGGCGCAGACCACCCCCACCGTCCTCCCCTGTTCCCA
>NZ_JBFUGW010000576.1:0-1395 GCF_056402735.1 Rhizobacter sp. P3_C12 | reverse complement strand
GGGGCTGTCAGGATTTCTGTGTGCGAGGCGGTTGAGATGAATTGGCTATTGGCCGACTCGCTTATCGACTGCCGTGCGCCGGCAGTGTGAATCGCTCTTCGTAGACCACAGCGAATTGGTTCATCGCGGGGCGCCACTCCTTGGCTGCGCGTCCCCAGTCAGCCGTGATGTTGCGCAGTGCCAGCCAGATCAGCTTGGTGGCCGCGTCGTCGCTGGGGAAGTGCCCGCGCGTCTTGATGATCTTGCGCAGCTGGCTGTTGATGCTCTCGATCGCGTTGGTCGTGTAGATCACGCGGCGCACCTCCGGCGGGAACGCGAAGAACGGTATCACGCGATCCCAGGCGCGGCGCCAAGCGGCCGTGACCGTCGGGTACTTCTGCCCCCACGGACCGTGCTCGAACTCGTCCAGCGCCTGCGCTGCGGCCTCCGCACTGGTGGCCGTGTACACCGGCTTGAGCGCGCCCGCCAGCGGCCGGCGGTCCTTCCAGCCCGCGTAGTCCAGGCTGTTGCGGATCAGGTGGACGATGCACGTCTGCAGCGTGGTGGCCGGGAACACCGCGCCCAGCGCCTCGCCGATGCCCTTGAGCCCGTCCGTGACCGCAATCAGGATGTCGCCCACGCCTCGCGTCTTCAGGTCATTGAAGACCTTCATCCAGAACTTCGCGCCTTCGGTGTTCTCGATCCACAGCCCCAGGATGTCGCGTGTGCCGTCGGCCAGCACGCCCAGCGCCAGGTACACCGCCTTGTTGCGCACCACCGCCTCCTCCCGGATCTTCACCCTCAGCGCGTCGAAGAACACCACCGGGTACATCACCTCCAGCGGCCTCGATTGCCAGGCCGTCACCTCGGCCATCACCGCGTCCGTGACCGAGCTGATGAACTCCGGCGACACCTGCGTCTGGTACTGCTCGGCCAGGAACGCCTGGATCTCGCGCACCGTCATCCCGCGCGAGTACATCGCCACGATCTTGTCGTCGAAGCCCGTGAAGCGCCTCTCGTGCTTGCCGATCAGCAGCGGCTCGAACGATCCCTCCCGGTCCCGGGGAACCTCGATGCGCAGCGGGCCATCCTCGGTCAGCACCGTCTTGGCGCTGGCTCCGTTGCGGTGGTTGTCCGCCTCGGCCGGCTTCTCACCCCCGGGCGGATAGCCCAGGTGATGGCTCAGCTCGCCACCCAGCGCCCGCTCGATCAGCGCCTTCTTGAACGCCATCGACGCTTCCGCTATCGCCTCGGCCGTCATCGGCCCTTGAGTGAATTGATCCAGCAGTTCCTTCGGGATCTTCGGCAGCGCCGCCGTCCTCGCAGCGATCGCCTCGTTCTTCGTCTTCGTCTTGCTTGGCATACATGCTCCTGGTCGTCATGCTATGCCTCGCACACAAAATTACTGACAGGCTC
>NZ_JBFUGW010000575.1:0-1398 GCF_056402735.1 Rhizobacter sp. P3_C12 | reverse complement strand
GAACTCTCCATCGCGGACCTCGAGGTCCACGCCGTGCAGGATGACGACGTCGTCGAACGCCTTGCGCAAGGCCTTCAGCTGGAGATCGGCCATGGATTGCTCACGTTGTCGTTCCCCGGATGTCGGAAGTCACAAGTCAAAAGGGCCGGCTTCTCAGCCGGCCCGTACTGCTCTCAACTCAGCATTTCAGCAAAACCGAGTCTTCAAACCGTTCCTCTATCAGAACCAGATTTCAGCCTGCGCACCATAGGACGTGCCCTTGGTGTCGCCGTTGGCGCGGTTGGTGACGCCGGCGCCGCCGTTCTCGGCCGCGTTGGCGGCCGCGTTCCACTTGGCCGTGGTCACGTACAGGCGCAGTTCCGGACGGTTCCAGAAGCCCGGGCCCGTCGACAGCGTCGGCGCGAACGTCAGCTTCGCCAGCTTCTGCGTGTCGCTGCCGTCCGGCTTCTTCTGCACGTACGCGGCTTCGCCCACCAGCTTGAAGTTCTTCGTCAGCGCATACGAACCACGCCCGCCCACCGACACCGAGTTGATCTTGGTGGTCTGGCCSGCGAAGTTCTCGACCTTGTCCTGCTGGAACATCAGCTGGCCCTGCCCGCCGAACGCGCCGACCTGCCAGCCCGGGCTCTCCACGATGCGGAAGCTCTTGGTCGCCGAGGTCGCGTTCAGCGTGCCGAAGCCGCCGTCCACGCCCGCCGAGCCCTGCGCGAACTGCACCCACAGGATGTTGGTGCCGCCCAGCCCGAACGCGTTGTCCTGGTTGTGCTGCACGCTCAGCCCGAAGCCGTTCTTGCCGCCGGTGAAGTCGCCCTTCACGTAGGTGCCCACCACGCGCAGCTTGCCGCCCGGGTTCACCACCAGCTCCGACAGGTCCGCGTTCAGGCGCGAGGCCGGACGCTGGTCCGTGCCCGCCGCCGGCGGCGTGCCCTGGATCACGCCGCCGCTGTCGTTGCGGAAGAACGCCAGGCCCAGCTTGCCACCGCCCACGGCGATGCTGTCCGCACCCGCGCCCACGCCCGACAGGTTGATGAAGAACGTGTCGGTGATGTGCACGTCGGCACGGCCGTAGAAGCGCTTGCCGATCCAGAAGTTCACGTCCGGGGCGATGTCGTAGCCCTTGCCCTCGACGTACATCTGGTTGATGCCCACCGACGCCGCRCCGGTGTCGCTCGAGTCACCGTTGTACAGGTTCGTCATCAGCGCGGCCTTGTAYTCCACGCCGTCCGACTTGAARCCCTGGCTCAGCAGGAACTCGCCGTAGAAGTCGCACTCGTTGCCGAGCCGGTACTTCATGCCCGCGCCGCTCAGGCCGTAGCACGCACGGGCATCGTCCTTCTTCGCCGCGCCCGGGCCGGTGCGGAAGTAGCCGCCCCAATCGACGGCTTGTGCAGAGGTGGC
>NZ_JBFUGW010000574.1:0-1403 GCF_056402735.1 Rhizobacter sp. P3_C12 | reverse complement strand
GCCGTCGACAGGTCGCCGCCGTCGCGGGCGGCTTCGAGCAACTGGCGCGACAGCGGCACCGCCTGCGCGACGCAGGTCTCGAAGGCTTCGGCGCCCAGCTCGCGCACGTACGAATCCGGGTCGTGCTCGGTCGGCAGGAACAGGAAGCGCACGGTGCGGGTGTCGCTCGCATGCGGCAGCGAGGCTTCGAGCGCCCGACCGGCGGCGCGGCGCCCGGCGGCATCGCCGTCGAAGCTGAACACCACCGATTCGGTGAAGCGGAACAGCTTCTGCACGTGCTCGGCCGTGCAGGCCGTGCCCAGCGTCGCCACGGCGTTGTCGAAGCCGTGCTGCGCGAGCGCGACGACGTCCATGTAGCCCTCGACCACCAGCGCATAGCCGCGCTTGCGCAGCCCGGCGCGCGCCTCGTGCAGGCCGTACAGCTCGCGGCCCTTCACGAACACCGGCGTCTCCGGCGAGTTCAGGTACTTCGGCTCGCCCTTGTCGAGCACGCGCCCGCCGAAGCCGATCACGTCGCCCTGCACCGAGCGGATCGGGAACATGATGCGGTCGCGGAAGCGGTCGTAGCGCTTGCGCTCCTCGTCGTTCTCGCCCTGCGAGATGACGAGGCCGCTCTCCTCGAGCAGCGGGTCGTCGTAGCGCGGGAACACGCTCGCCAGCGCCCGCCAGCCGTCGGGTGCGAAGCCCAGACCGAAAGCGGCGGCGATCTCGCCGCTCAGGCCGCGGCCCTTCAGGTAGTCGATCGCCCGCGGGCTGCCCTTGAGCTGCTTGCGGTAATGCTCGCTGGCCTTGGCGAGCACGTCGCTGAGCGTGGCCTGGCGCTCCTTCAGCTCGGCGGCGCGCTCACGCTCCTGCGGCGAGCGGTCGTCCTCCGGCACGGTGAGCCCGGCCTGCTGGGCCAGGTCGCGCACCGCATCGAGGAAACCCATCCCCGAATATTCCATCAGGAAGCCCAGCGCATTGCCGTGCACGCCGCAGCCGAAGCAGTGGTAGGTCTGGCGCGTCGGGCTGACGGTGAAGCTCGGCGTCTTCTCGCCGTGGAATGGGCACAGGCCCTTGTGGTTGATGCCGGCCTTCTTCAGCTGCACATGGCGGCCGACGACTTCGACGACGTCGATGCGGGACAGCAGTTCCTGGATGAAGCTCGGCGGGATCACCCCGCGAGTCTATCGAACCGCCCTGGGGGAAGACCCGAACCGCCGACTTGTGCAGCTTCGCACGGCACGGTCTTCCCGGGCTGTTACCGATTGACGCAAGGGTGACGCTGCTCGGTACACTTTTTGCACCGTGAAGCTCGATGCCGTGTCGTTGGGGCACGTCAAGACCCTCGGAAGGATTCGTGTGCAGATCAATTCGACGCCGGAACAGGCGCGTTTGCGTTTCTCGCCCCGCACACTCTGCCT
>NZ_JBFUGW010000573.1:0-1434 GCF_056402735.1 Rhizobacter sp. P3_C12 | reverse complement strand
GCTCCTACTCGTCGCGTGCATGGCGGTGTCGTACTACTACCCCTACCCAAGTGGTAAGCGCCCGGATTTTCTGAGCCTGCTGATGCTCTGGGCACGCGAGGCATTCATCCTCGTCGTTGCGCTCGCTGGCCTTGTCGTACTCGGAATCTCCGCAGGCATCAAGTTCATCAGGAGCCTTCGGGAACCCGGCGCCGAGCGGAAAAGCTGACAAGACTGGCATCAGCCAGTCTTCAGCGAAGCGCTTCGCAGGCACACGTTGGCCGGAGATGCAACGGGTCGCCCCCCCAGGCCACCAGGCGAGACAGATGACAGGCAACATTCGGCCAACTGCTGTCGTTTGCGACAGACTGCTTCAGACGACCCCAATGTCCGAATTCCTCTTGGGCGTGCAACAGCTCGCCGGCAACCCGGAGGAGAATCTCGGAATGCCAACACATCAAACGGTAGAGACCTTCATCGAGCTGGTTGAAGGCGGCAACGGCATCGAGGCACTCAACAGGTTCTACGCCGAAAACGCTTCGATGCGTGAGAATCGGGCGCAACCCCGAGTCGGCAAGTCGGCGCTTCTCGCGCGCGAGATCGCCGCCCAAGCCTCCGTCCGGGACATGAGCGCCCGATGCGTTCGTCCCATCTTCATCGAAGGAGACATGGTGGTCATTCGATGGAAATTCGCCTACGTTGATGGTGAAGGCCGAGCCATTCACTTCGAGGAACTGGCCTATCAAAGATGGGCGGGCGACAGCATTCTGGAAGAGCAGTTCTTCTACGACCCAGGGCAGTTCAAGCCTCGCGTTTGAGGCGCTTGTCGGCCACGAGCAGCCCTTCGCGACCGGCTGCTTTGACGATCGGCCGGTGGCCCACGGGCCGCAATCTCGGTCCCGAATCGGAGAGCAGCCCCAAGCGCACCTGCATGCGTACACTGTGGTCCGTGGAATCGCTGCTCACTCTTGTCGATTCGTTCGTGGTCACTGCAGAACTTGCTCCGCAGCTCGACGGTCTCGAGCTGGGCAAGTGGTACGTCGTCGATGGCACGTTCGCTTCGGCAACGGAGCTGCCACCTCGCGGCAGTTGGGTTGAGGTGCAACTGCCGAACGGAGACTCCYGCCAGGTAGTGGTCGTGGGTTGCGAGATTCGGCATGGTGTTGCGGCGCTGTTGTTCAGGGGCTGTCAGGATTTCTGTGTGCGAGGCGGTTGAGATGAATTGGCTATTGGCCGACTCGCTTATCGACTGCCGTGCGCCGGCAGTGTGAATCGCTCTTCGTAGACCACAGCGAATTGGTTCATCGCGGGGCGCCACTCCTTGGCTGCGCGTCCCCAGTCAGCCGTGATGTTGCGCAGTGCCAGCCAGATCAGCTTGGTGGCCGCGTCGTCGCTGGGGAAGTGCCCGCGCGTCTTGATGATCTTGCGCGCCCGCGCGTCTTGATGATCTTGCGC
>NZ_JBFUGW010000572.1:0-1436 GCF_056402735.1 Rhizobacter sp. P3_C12 | reverse complement strand
CCAGCGCGCCTTCATGCCGCCACCTCGGCTTCGACCGGCGCCGCGCGCCGTGGTGGCACCGGGGCAAAGTACCCCACCACCAGCAGCAGCACGCCGACCACGATGAAGGACACGATGCGGTACAGCCCGCCCTGGTCGGCCAGCTCGACGAAGAACAGCTTCAGCACGACGATGCCCAGCAGCCCCGCGCCGACGATCCACACCGTGCGCAGCACGCGCCGGTGGCCCAGCAGCATCAACCCGACGCCGACCAGCGACCAGGCCACCGACAGCATCGCCTGCGTCAGCGTCGACGCGAACAGCGAAGCCTCGTCCCACGGCACCTCGGCCGCGTGGTGGGCCAGGCGCAGCACCAGCCCGGTGTAGACCGCGAAGGCGCTCAGGCCCAGCACACCGAGCACGGCCGCCGGCGGCACGCGCTCGCGCACCGGCTGCGGCAGCGCGCGCAGCCACAGCGCCAGCACCAGCAGCGCGAGGCACTGCCCGATCTCCAGCGGGTTCAGCAGCGGCAGGTACGGCAGCGGCGCGGCCGTGCCGTCGTGCGCGTTCGCGCCCCACACCCACAGCAGCAGGCCGAGTGCGAGCGGCGCGGCGCCGACCACCAGGTAGGCCTCGCGGAAATCGGCCACCGGCCAACGGCGCAGCACCGCCGGCCGCGTCAATGCGAACACCGCGGCGGCGATCACCGGCACCCAGCCGAGCACGCGCCAGGCCGAGCCGGGCTCGCCCGCGTCGAACAGATGCACCGCCAGCTCGCCCGCCGCCACGCCGACGAACAGCCACAGCCCGAGCACGTGCACGGCCTGCAGCGGCCAGCCACCAAGCCACGCCGCCTGCCGGCGCAGCAGCAGCACATGCCAGAGCAGCGCCACCGGCCACGCCAGCCAGCCCAGGTGGGCCGACGGCGTGATCTCGAGTGCCGCCATGCCGAGCGCGACCAGCACCAGCGCCGGCAGCGTCAGCGCGGTGGCCTGCCCGAGCACGCGCCACTGGCGCCACACCGCGAGCATCGTCGCGAGCAGCGAACTCGCGACCACGCAGCCGACCAGCGCCGCCGGCCAGCCGTCCAGCGCATCGGCCTCGCGCAGCAGGTGCAGCACCTGCGGCACCAGCATCAGGCCCCACCACACCAACGCCCAGGCGACGATGCCCCATTGCACGAGCATCTCCCGTGTCCACCGCAATGCTGCAGCGGCCTCGGGCCGCGCCGCGCGCTGCAGCGCATCGCCGGCCAGCAAGCCGGTCAGCGCGAGGACCAACGGCAGCCCCAGGCGCAGACCGCCGAACGGCGCATGCGCCAGCAGGTCCGGCCCGAAGGCCAGCGTCGCCACGGCAGCAGCCGCCTGCAACAGCAGCCAGCCGAGCGCGAGCGCCGGGTGCGCGATGCGCAGGCCGAGCCACAGCGCACCGACGCCCAGCCACGGCCACACCAGTGC
>NZ_JBFUGW010000571.1:0-1439 GCF_056402735.1 Rhizobacter sp. P3_C12 | reverse complement strand
CTCGATCAGCGCCTTCTTGAACGCCATCGACGCTTCCGCTATCGCCTCGGCCGTCATCGGCCCTTGAGTGAATTGATCCAGCAGTTCCTTCGGGATCTTCGGCAGCGCCGCCGTCCTCGCAGCGATCGCCTCGTTCTTCGTCTTCGTCTTGCTTGGCATACATGCTCCTGGTCGTCATGCTATGCCTCGCACACAAAATTACTGACAGGCTCGTTGTTCATAGAGCCAGACGTCAGTTTCCCGCGCCTGAGCAAGGTTCGCCGTCTCCCCGACCAGCTGTCATCGTGACTGTGCGGCTAGTTGCGCCGATCGCGACCGCTTCCGCAAACGGCCGAGGCTGTGTGAAAACTCAAGACTCGAAGCATTTCGGGGGTCTTCTCACCCCTACCTGAACGTCGATCGTCGAATACAGAGCGATCTGAGAGGTCGATTTCGATGGTGACCTTCAACGCGGCGAGTTTTCACACAGCCTCGGCCAGGAGCGGACGGTCACGAACGGCAGCAATCGGGAAGAGTGTCTGGTGACCTCGCTACAGAGCCTCCAAAAACAGGGGCTCCACGTCTCGGAAGACTCTCAACGACCCGTACTCGATCAAGCACTTGGCTCTTGCGTCGGTCAGGGTGAACATGTCCTCACGAACCTGAATCTGCAGGTCGGCGTCTATCCAAGAAGACTCCATTTCAATGCGCTGGCAGCCGTTGAGGACGAGATGCAGGTTGCCCCGCTCTCCGGGTCGAGTGACTCGAATCGTCAGTTGGCCAAGGGATACTGTGTATTCCCAACGCGTGATGATGGCACCGCGACACTCGGCGATGGCCAGCTGAAGGTTGTTCACTCACATCGATTCAGTCTACTGCTGCGCTAGGCATCAGCGCCTGATGTGACCGTCGCAGGCCGGCCAGAAGCGGCCCGTCGCGCATGACTGCTATAAGGTCGGCCCATGAGCGTGAAATATCACTTCAGCTACCAGCCCGATTGGCGCACAGCGCCCGTCGCATTCTGGGTTCATCGCCTGGTTGATGGCTCCGACGTGTTCGATCCTCCTGTTCCCTCTGCCATCCCGCATCAAGGGTTCGCCTTCCTGCACGTAGAGTTCGATTCAGCCGAGCTCGTGTTCAGCGCGCCAGCCCAACTGGAACACTTCATCGACGTCCTGTCGAAGAAGCCGCTTCCAACATCTCGGGCGCTTTCGTCGCAACGCGGTCTGCCTGTTGGTCCCAATGGGCACTGGCTCAGTCGTCTGCCTGCGCAGCTGAAGTCTCCGCGCGCTCGTGTGCGGCTCGTCGAGTCGTTGAAGGCAATCAGAGCCAGTGTGATTGCGCCGGGCGGGGGCTCGTTCACGCTCCCGGTAGCGATCTAATGCACGATTCCGAAAACGGCCAGTTGCAGACGCTGGGGATAGACTGCTTTCAGGTGAGCCTGCACCGAACCAGATGAT
>NZ_JBFUGW010000570.1:0-1439 GCF_056402735.1 Rhizobacter sp. P3_C12 | reverse complement strand
CCGAGCGCCGCCACGCCGCGCCGGCCAGCCGCGCGGCGAGCCACGCGAACATCGTGATGTGCAGGCCGCTGATGCTGACGAGGTGGGCGATGCCGGTGGTGCGGAACAGCTGCCAGTCGGCGCGCGCTATCGCGGACTGGTCGCCGACCGCCAGCGCGGCCAGCACGCCGGCCGCCTGCGGGTCGTCGACCTGCGCGTACAACCGGTCGCGCACGCGCTGGCGCAGGCGCTCGAGCGGGTGAGCGGCGGCCGGGTCGAGCAGCTCGGCGCGGCCGTCGAGCACGTAGCCGGTGGCGCGCACGCCTTGCTCGAACAGCATCAGCTCGATGTCGAAGCCGCCCGGGTTGAGGCTGCCGTGCGGCTGGCGCAGGCGGGTGGTGAAGCGCCAGGCCTGGCCGGCGCGCAGCTGCGCTTGCTCGGCGTTCAGCGGGCCGTCATCGTGCCAGCCCTTGTACCAGCCGAGCGAGACGAGCGGTGGTACGGCCACCGGCTCGCCGCGCCGGCGTGCATCGTCGACCTCGAAGCGGAACTGCAGGCCGGACGGGGTGTGGTCGGGCAGGCTCGCGACGATGCCGGTGAGGACGAGGTCGTCGCCTTCGAGCGCCGTGGGGAGCGCCTCGGCCAGGTGCAGCGAGGCGCGCAGGTCGGAAGCAGCGAATCCCGCGACTGATGCGGCGAGCGATGCGGCCAGCATGCCGAGCAGTGCGCCGCGGCGCCAGCGCCACGCGAGCATCGTGCAAGGGAGTGCTGCCGCGAGCAGCAGCGCCGTGCCCCAGGTCGGCTGGACAGCCTGCTGCTGGAGCTGCCATGCGACACCCAGCAGCCACGCGACCGTGATCCCCGCGAGGTACAGCCCGCCGTGTCTGTGCATCGGGCCAGTGTAGGGCCCGGCTTGAAAGTGGCCTGTAAGAACCTTGCGCGCATCCTGTTTCGCATCCCTCCCGGATCCAGCCCAGGGCCATCGAGCATGTCACCCATGAAATCACTTCAATCAAGCTCACTTCTCCTCGTTCTCGCCACGGGGCCGATGGCCTTGCCTGCCGCCGCGCAGACCGTCACGCCGCCTGCGTCGTCCGTTGCCGTGGCACCCGCCGCCTCCGCCCCTGGCCCGGGCGCCGGCCTCTGGGAATTCATCGTCGCCACCGAAGGCGGGCCCGGCGGTGGCGGCACGAAGACGGGTCGCGCCTGCCTCGCGGTCGAGTCGCTTCGCGCGGCCCCTGAGCAGACGCTGGTCGAAGCGGCCATGCGCAGCACCGGTGGCCGCGCGTCCAAGTGCAAGTTCGAAGATGTCCATCGCGAGGGCACGCTGTCGTCATGGAAGGCCATCTGTGAAGGCCCCATGGGAGTCATCGTGCAAGGGGCAGGCAGCGGCCAGCTCGGTGCCGAGGCAGCCACGCTGTCGCAAACGCTGGAGGGACGGATGTTCATGAAGACCCTCC
>NZ_JBFUGW010000569.1:0-1449 GCF_056402735.1 Rhizobacter sp. P3_C12 | reverse complement strand
GAGCTGCAACGCACCGGCATGACAGTGGAGGAGGTCAGGTGGGAAGCTGCAAAGTACGCACCAGGGATTGTCCGAGGGCCCGCTGAAAATCCTTCAGGCGCTCGCTTGCCGCGGAGTCGTCTCCCGCATTAAATGCCTCCATCGTGGCGAGTGGGGCGGCTAGCGCAGAGTTGTTCGCGACCAGCATCTCCTGGGCCGCGACACGAACGAGCAGATCTCGGCACAGCTGGCGGCCTTGCGGGGTCAATCCCTTGAACAGCACGACTGCGATGCCATTGGCTTCGATCCGGACGAAGCGGATGTGCTCGTCGTAGACATGGAACCGAGGATGGAAGGAGTCGCTGAACGCTTGCGGCAAGGGATGGCGCTTGACGGAGGGATCGAACCCGCCCCATTTGTTGTCCGTCTTCAGGGAGTTACAGTCCGTGCAGGCCACGGCAAGGTTCCAGAAATGCAGGGAGAATTGCTTGTAGTGACTCTTCGGCAAGATGTGGTCGATAGGCCTCGCATAGGCGGTGTTCACCAACCAGCGCCTGCAATAGCAGCAGCGATTTGACTGCTGCGCCACGAGGAACTCGCGCAGAGCTTTCGTCAGGTGTGCTCCTTCGATTCGGGACTTCCCGTGCTTCTCGTCGACCTTGGCCAGACGCGACCAGCCGTCTACCTTTCCCCGGCGTGCTTCCCGGGCAAGGGAGAAGACCAATTGAAGCGCCTTGGCACGACAGCGCTTCACATGGTGCGGGCGTTCCGAGTAGCGCTGGAATTCTTCGCGCAAGGACGCCCTAAGGCGCTGAATGTTTGTCATGCTCCTAAGCTGAGCAGCTCGACGATGGCCGCCCGCGCCTTGGCGATCAGGTCGAGGTCGTGCCGGCCGGATGTCGTGTCAGCCACCTTTAGGCTTTCGAGCTTCTTGCGAAGCACGTCCAGCTCGTGGAGTTGCGTATTGCCTGCCCCTTCTTCCGCTCCCGCTTGCTCGTCAAGGTCGCTGATCGCCCGCGCTACGATTTCGGCGCAGCGCTCGTGGATTTGCCGTGTGTTGTCGGTGTAGGTGTTGAAGCCTTCGAAGAGAGTCGCCTCGACGGACCGCAGTTCCCGCGGTTCGAGGGCACGCAGCCTGCCCCTGCTGACCGAGAAGCAGAGGTCGTGGCTGTCCTGCGCGGCGGCAATGACCACCGGTGAGTGCGTGGCGACCACGAACTTGCAGTCCATATGCCGCGCAATGATGGAGAGCACGGCCGGAATCTGGCGCTGCCAACCCACATGAAGGCTGATCTCTGGCTCGTCCACGAGGACCGTGGCGCCAGTCTGGACTGCGGCGAGCACTCTGATGATGAGCGTAAGCGCCTGTTGTTCACCAGAGCTCAGTTCGTCGAGGGCGACGATCGTGCCGACTGGCTGCCGGTTGCCGTCTGAGTCGACGGATGCGTGGTGGCGCATCAAACCCAGCTT
>NZ_JBFUGW010000568.1:0-1464 GCF_056402735.1 Rhizobacter sp. P3_C12 | reverse complement strand
GCCGCGGCCACCGCCGGCCGCAGCACCGCCAGCGCCTGGAACGCCGAGCGCGCCTGCCCGCCCAGCTCGGCCTTCAGGCTGGCGAGGTTGCGCCCCTGCCCCAGCTGCCGGCCGTTCTCGTCGACCACGCGGAAGTTCATGAACAAATGCGGCGACAGCTGCTCCAGCTTGAAATCGGCGCGCTTCACGTCGAGCTGCGTCTTGTCGCGCACCGCCTTCAGCAACACGTCCACCAGGCTGCCGGTGCCGAAGCCGTGCGCCTCGTGCACCTGGTCGACGAAGCCCTGCGCATAGTCCGGCAACGGCACCAGCCGCGAGCGCGGGCGCTGGTGCAAGGTCTTCACCAGCGCCAGCACCTTGTCCTTCAGCATGCCGGGCACCAGCCATTCGCAGCGCTCGTCGCTCACCTGGTTCAGCGCGTAGATCGGCACGGTGACGGTGACACCGTCCTTCGGGTCGCCCGGGTCGTGCAGGTAGCTCGCGATGCAGTCGACGCCGCCCATGCGCAGCGTCTTCGGGAACGACGCGGTCGTGATGCCCGCCGCCTCGTGCCGCATCAGCTCCTCGCGCGTCAGGAACAGCAGCTTCGGCTGGCGCTGGCTCTCCTCGCGGTACCAGCGCTCGAGGCTGTGCCCGCTGCACACGTCGGCCGGCAGCTGCTGGTCGTAGAACGCGTGGATCAGCTCGTCGTCGACCAGCACGTCCTGCCGGCGCGACTTGTGCTCCAGCTCCTCGACCTGCGCGATCAGCTTGCGATTGGCCGCAAGAAACGGCAGCCGCGTCTCCCACTCGCCGTTCACCAGCGCCTCGCGGATGAAGATCTCGCGCGCCGCCACCGCATCCACGCGCCCGAAATTGACACGCCGGTTGCTGTAGATCACCAGGCCATACAGCGTCGCCCGCTCCAGCGCGACCACCTCGGCCGCCTTCTTCTCCCAGTGCGGCTCCAGCAGCTGCGTCTTGATCAGGTGGCCGGCGATGCCCGGCAGCCACTGCGGCTCGATGTTGGCGATGCCGCGGCCGAACAGCCGCGTCGTCTCGACCAGCTCGGCCGCGACGATCCAGCGTCCCGGCTTCTTGCCGAGGTGCGAACCCGGGTGCTTGTAGAACTTGATGCCACGCGCGCCGAGGTACCAATCGTCCTCGTCGCTCTTCTGGCCGATGTTGCCCAGCAGCCCTGCCAGCATCGCCAGGTGCAGCTGGTCGTAGGTGGCCGGCAGCGTGTTGAGCCGCCAGCCGTGCTCGGCCACCACGGTGTGCAGCTGCGAATGGATGTCGCGCCACTCGCGCACGCGGCGCGGCGAGACGAAGTTGTCGCGCAGCAGCTGCTCCTGCTTGCGGTGCGAGAGCTTGTGCTCCTTGCTGCCGCCGCGCGCGTCTTCGAGCCATTTCCAGAGCTACAGCGTGCCGAGGAACTCGGAGCGGTCATCGTCGAACTTCGTGTGCGCCGCATCGGCCGCCTGC
>NZ_JBFUGW010000567.1:0-1483 GCF_056402735.1 Rhizobacter sp. P3_C12 | reverse complement strand
GCTGCGTGTCGACCTCTTCGGCACCGCCCACCGTGGGGGTGTTTTCCTTGATGAACTGCGCGAGGCTCTTGCGCAGGTCGTCGATGTTGGCCGAGCAGGCGCGCAGCACCTCCGCGGCCGACGGGTTGTCGAGCAGCGCCATCAGCAGGTGCTCGACGGTGATGAATTCGTGGCGCTGCTGGCGCGCCTCGACGAACGCCATGTGCAGGCTGACTTCAAGCTCTTGCGCGATCATGCGGCCTCCATAATGCATTGCAACGGGTGGCCGCCCCGACGGGCAGCGGCCAGCACCAATTCGACCTTGGTTGCAGCGACGTCCTTGGTATAGACGCCGCAGACTCCGCGGCCCTCTTTGTGAACCTTGAGCATGATCTGCGTCGCGGTTTCGAGGTCGCGCTGGAAATACTCCTGAAGCACCATCACGACAAACTCCATCGGTGTGTAGTCGTCGTTGAGCAGTACCACCTGGTACATGCGCGGCGGCTCTGTCTTCGCGGCCTGCCTTTCGGCCACGACCGCCCCCTGCCCGTCATCGGGTGTCGGCCGCTTCAGCGGCTCGGGCGGTATCGGTTTTTCCTCGGGCATGGAACCATTCTATAGAGTTGATTTTGCTGTGCTCACCCGAACGGATATTGCGACACCCGAGCGAACTGCAAGCCCCGGAAATGCATCACAACGTGCCCATTGTTCTACGACAGCACCCGCAAGGGAATGCATTTGGTTGCATGGCCCTGAACCCTGGTTTGCCGTGCCTTGACAGTCACCAAGGCGGCGCACAAAATTCTTCGCTCACAGGGATAGGAGACCAATATGGCCCAGAAGTTGTTCGGAACCGTGAAGTGGTTCAATGATGCGAAGGGATTCGGCTTCATTGAACCGGAAGGGGGTGGCGAGGATGTGTTCGCACATTTTTCGGCCATCCAGAGTGAAGGCTTTCGCACGCTCAAGCAGGGCGGCCGCGTGAGCTACGAAGTGGTGCAAGGCCCGAAAGGCCAGCTCGCGCAGAACATCTCTGCGCTCGATGCACCCGAGACCACCCCGCATCGCCGCAGTTCTGTCGGTGTGACGGAGTCCTCAGCCGCTGCAGCCTAGGGCGCAGGACCCGCGCCGCGCAAGCGGCGTGAACGCCGCGGGCCCAGCGATTCGTCTGGTGCGGAAAGCCTTCATCGGCTTCCCGAACCAGACGGCGCTGGGCCGCTTTCATTGCTGCCAGATCCAATGGCGCCGGGCAGCGCCCAAGAAAAAACCCCTCGCTCCACGCAGGAACAAGGGGTTTGCAGACCACAGCCAGGGCCGAAGCCGCCGGCGGACGCTCACATGTGGTCGATCATCACCTGGCCGAAGCCCGAGCACGACACCTGCGTCGCGCCGTCCATCAGGCGCGCGAAGTCGTACGTGACCTTCTTCGACAGGATCGACTTTTCCATCGAGCTGATGATCAGGTCGGCCGCTGCGGTCCAGCCCATGTGGCGCAGCATCATCT
>NZ_JBFUGW010000566.1:0-1492 GCF_056402735.1 Rhizobacter sp. P3_C12 | reverse complement strand
CCATAGTTGACGCCGCTGGAGCGCGAGCCGCACAGGTCGCGCTCCAGCAGCACCACCTTGAGCCCCATGCGGCGCAGCGCGAGCGCGGCCGAGCTGCCGACGATGCCGCCGCCGACGATCGCGACATCGGTGACGATCCGCCGGGCCGTCATCGGGTGACCTCCGCTTCGCGCAGCGCCACGAACGGCACCGGCTTGATCGGCGCCTGCCCGCGCAGGCGGCCCACCTCGCCGACCGGCCGGCCACAGGCCTGCGCCAGCACCTCGGTGGCCGCGACGCCGCACATGCGGCCCTGGCAGCGCCCCATGCCGACGCGCGACAGCGCCTTCAGCCGGTTGATGTCGTCGGCACCGGTCTCGCGCACGGTGGCGCGCAACTGGCCGGCGGTGACGTTCTCGCAGCGGCAGACGACGAGTTCGTCATCGGCACGCGCCGCCCAGTCCGCCGGGAACGGGAAGGCGCGTTCGAGCCCGCGGCGGAACGGCTGGATGCCGGCCAGGCGCTGCTCCAGCGCGCGCGCCCGCGCCGCGTCGACGGCCATGCCGCGGTCTTCCAGCAGCGCCAGTGCAGCGCGCTCGCCGGCCCATTCGGCGGCATCGGCACCGAGGATGCCGGCGCCATCGCCGGCCAGGTACACGCCGGCCACGCTGCTGCGGCCTGCCGCATCGCGCAGCGGCAGGTGCGCGCGCTGCACCGCGTCGAACGCGAAGCCGCAGCCGAGCAGGTCGGCGAGCTGGGTCTCCGGGCGCAGCGCATGGCCCATGCCGACCGCGTCGCACTCGATCGTGCGGGCCCGGCCGCGGTGCTCGAACTGCAGCGCCTCGACGCGCTCGCCGCCGATGATCTTCAGCGGCCGTGCACCGCGCAGGATCGGCACGCGGTGCGCGTGCAGCCAGGCCACGTACCAGGCGCCCTTCATCAGCGTGGCCGGCTGCGTCAGCATCAGCGGCAGCGCGGCGACCTGGTCGGCCAGCCGCGCGCTGTCGAGCACCGCCGCCACGCGCGCACCGGCCTTCGCATACTGGTACGCGACGAGGTACAGCAGCGGCCCGCTGCCCATCAGCACGACGCGCCCGCCGATCGCGCAGCCCTGGAACTTCAGCGCCACCTGCGCGCCGCCCAGCGTGAAGGCGCCCGGCAGCGTCCAGCCGGGCACCGGCAGCACGCGGTCGGTGGCGCCGGTGGCAACGATCAGGCCCTGGTACGGCACGCGCTCGATGCGGCCGCGGTGCAGCACGTCGAGCGCGCCGCCCTGCGCGTTCCACACCAGGCTGTCGGGCCGGTGGTCGATGCGGTCTGCGAGGCCATCGGCCGCGGCATGCAAGGCGGTGGCGCGCGCCGCCTCGGTGCCGTACAGCGCAGCGGCCGTGCGGCGGAAATGCGCGGGCGGGCGCCGGTAGATCTGCCCGCCGGCACGCGGCGCCTCGTCGATCAGCACCGGGCGCAGTCCGTGCGCGACCAGCGCCTGCGCGGCGCGCACGCCGGCCGGGCC
>NZ_JBFUGW010000565.1:0-1496 GCF_056402735.1 Rhizobacter sp. P3_C12 | reverse complement strand
GCCGGCGCAGGGGCCGGGCTGGGCGCCGGTGCCGGTGCCGGGGCGGGTGCCGGTGCCGGGGCGGGTGCCGGTGCAGGCGCGGGAGCCGGGGCCGGCGCCGAGGTCGTGCCGCTGTAGGCCTGGATCTCGAAGATCGAGTAGCCGTACTGGCTCGAACGGGTGACGCCCTGCACGCGCAGGTAGCGGCCCTGGCCGCTCAGGCCGGTCCAGTCCTCGATGCCGCCCTGGCTGTTGTCGACGGTCTTGATCGTGACCCAGTTCGACTTGTCGCTCGAGACCTGCAGCAGGTACCGGGTGGCGTGGGCGCGTTCCCAGTTGATGCGCACGCGGGTGACGTTCACCGACTGGCCGAAGTCCAGCGTCAGGTTCTGGTCGTCCGTGAAGCCGCTGCTCCAGCGGGTGTTGTCGTCGTGGTCGATCGCGGCCGCAGCCGACAGGTCGCCGCGCTCGGCGGCGCTGGCCGTGGCCGCGACGGGCGTCAGCGCGATGCCGATCGGGTCACCGACCGCCATCGGGCGCGACCGGTCGCCGCCGGCATCGCTCGAACTGGCGTTGTTGCCGTCGCCGGCGGAGGAGCTTCCTCCGTCGCCGGAACCGCATCCGACCAGCAGGATCGCCAGGGCGCAGTGCAGCCCCAGCATCGAACCGTTGCGCAAGCTGCGCAGCACATGGTGTTTCATTGGCTTCCCCTCCAAGACGTGGCAGAAACAAGGCCCGGATGCTGCACGCTCCGCGAAGAAAGCCTGTAAGCCGAGGGGAGCCGTCGGATAGCTGTCAAAGCACGTTCGTGCGAATTGGCACGATCACTCGAAAGAGAGCGCACACTCTCATTCAGATGATTGCCAAGACTCGCTATCGAGCGACAAGGGACGCGATTGCCATTCGGCAGGCGACGTCGGACAGCAACCGTTCATCGGCTGTTCCCGACCGCTTGGAATCGGTTCCAAACGAAGTGCTCGCAAACTTCTTGCTCTTCGTTACATCAGCTCACGTCTTGCCGATGCGAGCTATTCGGAGAGTCTGAGAGCGCCGTTTCAGGCGGATACAAGTCCGACGCCGAATGCCGCCGGATGGGCATGAACCGCGGGTTTTACCGATGCGGCCCCGTCGGCCTCGGTCTTGAAGGCCGCGACCGACTCGAGGAGCTTCTGCGCCTGCAGCTTCAGGCTCTCGGCCGAGGCCGAGGCCTCTTCGACCAGCGCCGCGTTCTCCTGCGTCGAATGGTCGAGCAGCGACACCGCCTGCGTCACCTGCTCGATGCCGCTGTGCTGCTGCGCGGCCGAGCGGCGGATCTCGCCCACCAGGTCGTTGACGCTCGACACCTGCTGGTGGATGTCCTGCATCACGCGGCCGGCATCGGCCACGTGGCGCGAGCCGCTGCCGACCTTCTCGGCGCTGTCGGTGATCAGCTGCTTGATCTCGCGCGCCGCGCCGGCGCTGCGCTGCGCGAGGCTGCGCACCTCGCCGGCCACCACCGCGAAGCCGCGGCCCTGCTC
>NZ_JBFUGW010000564.1:0-1502 GCF_056402735.1 Rhizobacter sp. P3_C12 | reverse complement strand
CCGGCGGCGTGTCGTCCGGCCACGGCACCAGCACCTCGCCGGTGCCGGCGCGCAGCGCGCTGTCGACCTTCAGCCAGCCGCTCTGCACCAGGCCCACCAGCAGCGGCACCAGGTTGACCGGCTGGCCCTCGACCGAGAGCTTCAGGCCGAGCCGGAACCAGTCGCCGCCCGGCTCCTGCTGCAGGTCGACGGTCCAGTCGTCGGCCTCGTGCAGCTCGAACGGAAAGTCGTCGTCGACCTCGACCAGCCAGCCCTGCTCCTTCAGCCGCGGCACCTCCTGCGTCAGCAGCTGCGGCCACTGGTCGCGCTGCTGCGGCACGAAGATCATCGGCTGGCCCTCCAGCGAGACGCCGTAGCCGGCGCTGACGATGCGCCCGCTGCCGAAGCTCGACTGCCGCTGCATCGCTGCGCCTGCCGCAAGGCTCCACGGCCGCAGCCGCAGCGGGTCGGCCATCGTGCGCACCGCCACCGCCTCGGCGTCGGCATCGCGGTCGAAGCGCGTCAGCTGCGAGGTGGTGGCACCGCTGACGCGGGTCGCGTCGAGGAAGGTGGTCTCGGCCGGGGCGGCGGGCAGGTGGTAGTCGACCGGCGGCATGCCCGGCACGCGGTAGCGCAGCAGCAGCTGCACCGAGGCCTGGCGCGGCGCATGGTCGCTGACCAGCGGGCGGCTCGCGCGGGTACCGAAGCGCTGGTGCAGCATCGCCTCGGAGGCCGCATCGACGCAGGTGCCCAGCCGCAGCACCGGCACCAGCGGCAGCGTGCCGAGGTTGCGCAGCGCGCGCGCCTGCTCGTCGGGCACCGGCAGCTGCAGCCCGCGCTGCGCGGCCAGCTCCTGCAGGCGGTCGGTGAACGACGACAGCAGCTCGGCCGGCACCGGCGGCATGCGCGTCAGCCAGTCGATCACCGGCGCYTCGGCGGGCACGCCCCGCAGCGCGGCCGGCCGCAGCGTCAGCCCGCCGAGGTCGATCGCCTGCGGCTCGGGCAGCATCACGATGACCACCGGCTCGTCGGCGGGGCCGCGCCACTGCGTGTGCCAGTCGCCCATCTCGTCGGCGAACCAGTGCAGCGAGACCGGCAGCGGATCGTCGATGCGCTGCGCCACCGCGCCGGGCGGGTGCGGCAGCTCGCCGAGCAGCGGCGGCACGATCCACGCCCGCCCGCTGCGCAGGATCAGCTCGACCACCGCCAGCGCATCGCGGCCGCGCAAGGGCAGCGAACCGGTGCTGGCGTTCGGGCCGAGCAGCGGCAGCAGCGCGGCCAGGATCTCCAGGTCGGCCGGCGCCAGGTAGGCGGGCCGGTTGCGCAGCATGTCGATCACGCTGGGCGAGTGCGGCCGGTGCGAGCCGAGCTCGCCGGTGCGCCGCAGGCTGCCGAGGTGCAGCGTCAACACCAGGGTGCCGGCGCGCGCGATCAGCACGTACATCAGCGTGCGCTGCGGTGCCGTGGCGGCGCCGGGCGGCGGCAGCGGCCGGCCGGCGATGTCGGCCAGCTCGGCCAGCCAC
>NZ_JBFUGW010000563.1:0-1527 GCF_056402735.1 Rhizobacter sp. P3_C12 | reverse complement strand
GCCGCCTGCAGCGGCAGCCGCAGCATGAACCGGCTGCCGCGCCCCGGCCCGTCGCTCTGCGCGCCCAGCGTGCCGCCGTGCAGGGCCGCCAGGCTGCGCGCGATCGCCAGCCCCAGGCCCAGCCCGCCGTGCGGCCGGTTCAGCGCCTGCCGCTTGCCCTGCACGAACGGCTCGAACACCACCATCAGCTCGTCGGACGACATGCCGATGCCCTCGTCCTCGACCACCAGCACCGCATCGTCGCCGTCGCGCCGCGCGTGCAATGACACCTGCCCGCCGACCTCGGTGAACTTGGTCGCGTTGGTCAGCAGGTTGGCGACGATCTGCCCGAGCCGCACCGCGTCGCCGTGCAGCGGCAGCGGCTCCTCCACGCGCACCTCGAGCCGCTGTCGCTTCTGCTCGAACAGCGGGCTCACCGTCTCGACCGCCTGGCCGACCACCGTGCCCAGGTCCAGCGGCGCGCGCTGCAGCTCCACGCGGCCGCGCGTGATGCGCGCAACGTCGAGCAGGTCGTCGACCAGCCGCACCATGTGCCGCACCTGGCGCTCGATGATGCCGCGCTCTTTCGTCGCCGCATCCTTCCAGTTCATGCGCATCAGGTGCAGCGCCGTGAGCATCGGCGCGAGCGGGTTGCGCAACTCGTGGCCCAGCATCGCGAGGAACTCGTCCTTCGCACGGCTCGCATCCTCGGCCTGCTGGCGCGCGCTCAGCTGCTCGGTCACCTCGTAGGCGACCACGGCGATCTTGACCGGCTCGGTGCCGTCCGGCTCGGTCAGCGGCTGGTAGACGAAATCGAAGTAGCGCGGCCCGGGCATGTGCACCTCGAAAGCCTTCGCGAAGTACGGCTCGCCGCTGCGCAGCACGCTGTCGAGCAGCTCCTTCACGTTCAGGTCGCGCAGCTCGGGCATCGCCTGCAGCAGCGGCAGCCCCAGCAGCGGGCGGTCGCCCACCAGGCGCCGCTGCTCGTCGTTCGCATAGCTGAACACGTGCTGCGGACCGTCGAGCAGCGCCACCGCCACCGGTGCGTTGTCGAACACCTCGACCAGCCGGCGGTTCGCGGCATCGCGGATCGCATGCATCTGCTCGCGCACCAGCAGCACCTCGACGCGCGCCGCCAGCTCGCGCGCGGAGAACGGCTTCACGATGTAGTCGTCGGCCCCCTTGGCCAGCCCCTCCAGCCGCGCCTCCTCGCCGGCGTGCGCCGACAGCAGGATCACCGGCAGCGTGCGCAGCGCATCGTGCGCGCGGATGCGTTCGAGCAGGCCGAAGCCGTCGAGCACCGGCATCATGATGTCGGTCACGACCACGTCGGGCCGCCGCCGCGCGATCGCGTCCAGCGCCTGCCGGCCATCGCCGGCGGCCTCGACATTCCAGCGCGCCCCCAGCACGCTCGCGATGTAGGTGCGCATGTCGGCGTTGTCGTCGACGATCAGCACGGTGGCACGCGGGGCGCCGTCGGTCCGCGGCGCGCGCGGCGGCATCGCCGGCGCCTGGCCGGCATGCAGGCCGTCCTCGACGAACGCATCC
>NZ_JBFUGW010000562.1:0-1533 GCF_056402735.1 Rhizobacter sp. P3_C12 | reverse complement strand
TGACCTTGCCCGCGGAATCCGTATCCCTTGCTGAGTGGTTCAATCCAGGCAAGGAGAACGAAAGTGACGAAGGCAAAGAGAGCGCGCTACACGCTGGAATTCAAGCTTGAGGCGGTGCGGATGGTCAAGGGTGGGCAGAGCCTGGCGGTGGTGTCGAAGGTGCTGGGCGTGGCTGATCAGACGCTGCACAACTGGCTCAAGGCGGACCAGAGCGGCAAGCTGAACGGGCCCGGTAGCAAGCCTGTGAGCCCGGAGCAGATGGAGATTGCGCGGCTGCGTGCGGAGCTCGTGCGGGTGAAGATGGAGCGCGACATTCTGGGAAAAGCGACGGCGTACTTCGCGAAGGAACGGGAGTGAAGTACGCCTGGATAAGGCAGCACCGCCAGCGCTGGCCGGTGTCGCTGAGCTGCGAGGTTCTGGGCGTGAGTGCGAGCGGTTTCTACGAGCATGAGCGACGCAGCGGGCAGCCCGCGCCGGGGCGCCTGAGCGACGACGCGCTGCTGGTGCACATCAAGGCGCTGCACGCCGAGGTGCGGGGCGAGTACGGCTGGCCGAGGATCTGGAAAGAGCTGCTGGCACGCGGCATTCGAGTGGGCAAGGAGCGTGTTCAGAAGCTGATGCAGCGACACGGCATCAAGGCCCGAGGCAAGCGCAAGTTCATCGCAACGACCGACAGCAAGCACGGCCTGCCGGTGGCAGAGAACCTGCTGGAGCGGCGGTTCCAACCGGCCACGCCGAACGCGGTGTGGAGCGGCGACATCACCTACATCGCCACCGACGAAGGCTGGCTGTATCTGGCCGTGGTGATCGACCTGTTCAGCCGCCAGGTGGTGGGTTGGTCGATGCAGTCGCACATGCGGCGCGAGCTGGTGATGGATGCGCTGACGATGGCCTGGTTCCGACGACAACCGGGCAAGGAGGCGGCCGTGATGTTCCACAGCGACCGAGGCAGCCAGTACTGCAGCGCTGACTTCCAGGCATTGCTCACAAGTTACGGCATGCGCAGCTCGATGAGCCGCAAGGGCAACTGTTGGGACAATGCGCCCACCGAGAGCCTGTGGGGCTCGCTCAAGGTCGGCCGGCTGTATGGGCGCAAGTTCGAGACAGTGCGGGCCGCCAAGGACGAGGTCATCGACTGGCTGGCGTTCTACAACCACCGCCGGCTTCACTCGACGCTCGGCTACGTCAGTCCAATGCAATTCGAACGGGCTTGGCTCGCTGCCCAGGAAAAGCGAGCCGCGTAATGCCCTCGGCTATGGGATGCGAGATCCGAGGGCAAGGTCAAACGGCTGCTTCCAAGCGCGATACTGATGTCTCGGCAAGACCAACGAAGGTCACGCCATCTGCCATGCTTTCATCGACTACCGACCGTATGCCATTTGACCTTGCAGCCTCGTTCATAGAAGCAGCCGAACGCGAACTCGCAAGCTCGTTGCCGTCGTCCTACGCCAATGCGATGCGGACGGCCAACGGCGGCGACCTCGATGTGCTCAACGACGACTGGCGGCTGTATCCGATTGCGGATTCGTCCGA
>NZ_JBFUGW010000561.1:0-1534 GCF_056402735.1 Rhizobacter sp. P3_C12 | reverse complement strand
CGCGCGATCAGCTCGTCGGCCGGCGTGTCGACCATCACGATCTCGTCGGCCCGGTCGAAGAAGGTGTCGGGCAGCGTTTCCTGCACCACGATGCCGGTGATGCCGCCGACCACGTCGTTCAGGCTCTCCAGGTGCTGCACGTTCAGCGTGCTGTAGACGTCGATGCCGGCGGCCAGCAGCTCCTCGACGTCCTGCCAGCGCTTCGGATGGCGCGAGCCGGCCACGTTCGAATGCGCCAGCTCGTCGACCAGCACCAGCGCCGGCCGGCGCGCCAGCGCGCCGTCGAGGTCGAACTCCGCGAGCTGCCGGCCGCGGTGCTCGACCGTCTTCGCGGGCAGCACCGGCAGGCCGTCGAGCAGCGCCGYGGTCTCGCTGCGGCCGTGTGTCTCGACGATGCCGGCCAGCACGTCGACGCCGTCGGAGCGCATCTTGCGCGCGGCCGCCAGCATCGCGCAGGTCTTGCCGACGCCGGCCGACGAGCCGAAGTAGATGCGCAGCCGGCCGCGCGTGGCGCGCTGGGCCTCGTCGCGCAGCTGCGCAAGCAGGGCGTCGGGATCGGGACGCGAGGTGTCGCTCATGGTGAGGCGGCATTGTCACAGCCATTTGTGCCACGATGTTTGCCGCAACCCACCGGAGCGCGTCATGACCGACACCACCCTGCGGCCCGACCTGAAGGCGGGCGTCCCGCTCGAGCGCATCGCCGACGGCGCGATGCTCGCCGGGCAGATCGATGGCGAAGACGCGCTGCTGCTGCGCCGGGGCGATGCGGTCTACGCGATCGGCGGGCAATGCACCCACTACCACGCGGCGCTGGCCGACGGCCTGCTCGACGGCCATGTGCTGCACTGCCCGATGCACCACGCGCAGTTCGACATCCGCAGCGGCGCGGCCCTGTGCGCGCCGGCGCTCGACGACCTGCCCTGCTGGCGCGTCGAGCAGCGCGACGGCCAGCTGTTCGCCCGCGAGCGCATCGTCGCCGCGCCACGTTCGCGCCGCGAGGTGACACAGGGCACGCTCGACGACGTGGTCATCGTCGGCGGCGGAGCGGCCGGGCTGGCCGCAGCCGACACGCTGCGCCGCGAAGGCTACGAGGGGCGCCTGGCGATCCTCAGTGCCGACACCGATCCCCCCTGCGACCGGCCGAACCTGTCGAAGGACTTCCTGGCCGGCACGGCCGAGGCCGACTGGATGCCGCTGCGGCCCGGCGACTGGTACGCCGAACGCCGCATCGAGCTGCTGCTGGACACGCGCGTCGACGCGATCGATGTCGCCGCGCGCCGGCTGCGGCTCGCCGGTGGCACAACGCGGCCGTTCGGCGCGCTGCTGCTGGCCACCGGTGCCGAGCCGGTGCAGCTCGACGTGCCCGGCGCGGCGCCCGGCCAGGTGCGCAGCCTGCGCAGCTTCGCCGACAGCCGGGCGATCGCCGCGCAGGCGGGTTCCGCGCGCTCGGCGCTGGTGATCGGCGCGAGCTTCATCGGGCTGGAGGTCGCTGCCTCGCTGCGCGCACGGGGGCTGGCGGTGCATGTCGTGGCAC
>NZ_JBFUGW010000560.1:0-1536 GCF_056402735.1 Rhizobacter sp. P3_C12 | reverse complement strand
GTACGGCGGGCGCCCGGGCCTGGGGCTGACCCGGCAGGCGCTGCATGCGGCTCGCCTCGGTTTCGCGCACCCGGTGGACGGCCGGCCGATGCAGTTCGAGGCGGCCCCGCCTGCCGATCTGGCGCAGGCCTGGCAGCGGGTGATCGAGGCCTCCGAGAAAGCCCCGTGACAGGGTCATCCGAGGGCCTATACAATGGCGCACAATCGCTGCCACCCAGGGAGCGATGATGCGAACTGCAGCGCCGACGTGAATGGCGCGCAGACTGGTTCTCAGCGCCAAGCCGTCAAGACGGCGCTCCGAACCAGACGCTCCACACTCGACAGCCTTTGCCAACCCAGCGACAACCCGGTGCGTCCACCGGCACGCCGCGGGATTCGAGCGAAGGCCGATGCGAGCGGAGCCAGCCCCCTGAATGCCTGCCGGCCGAGCCGGCTGAGGATGTGAACGAACGTCAATGAACACACAGGATGCAAAGCGCGTCCTTGAGACCGCGCTCATCTGCGCCCAGCAGCCGATGCCCATGCGTGACATGCGCGCGCTGTTTGCCGACGAACTCGGCCCCGACACCCTGCGTGCCCTGCTCGACGAGCTGATGCGCGACTGGGAGGAGCGCGGGGTCGAGCTGGTGGCGCTGGCCCATGGCTGGCGCTTCCAGAGCCGCCCGGAGATGCGCGAATACCTCGACCGGCTGAACCCGGAGAAGCCGCCGAAGTACTCGCGGGCCGTGATGGAAACGCTCGCGATCATCGCGTACCGCCAGCCGGTCACGCGTGGCGACATCGAGGACATCCGCGGCGTCACCGTCAGCAGCCAGATCGTCAAGCAGCTCGAGGACCGCGGCTGGATCGACGCGATCGGCTACCGCGAGGCCCCGGGCCGCCCGGCGCTGTACGCGACGACGAAGCAGTTCCTCGACGACCTCGGGCTGGCCAGCCTGGAGCAGTTGCCGATGCTGCAGAGCTCGACGCTGAACCCCGGGGCGATGGCCGAGGCGCTGGCCGGCCAGCCGTCGCTGCTGGAGCCGGAGCAGGGCGCGCTGCCGCTCGACGGCGAACTGGCGATCGAGGTGTCGCTCGACGCGCCCGTCGAAGAACCCCCTGTCGAAGCTCCTGTCGAATCCCCCACCGAATCCCCTGTCGAATCCCTCGCCGAACCGGTCGCCGACCTGGCGGCCGTTCCCCCCACCCCTTCCCATTCCGAGCCAGCGGCAGATGCCGCCCCCGAGGACACACCGCATGAACCAAGCTGACGACTCTTCGACGACCCTGCCTCCCGACGCCGAAGGCGGCGAGGCCTCGGCCGCGAAGCCCAAGCGTCGCCGCACGACCAAGGCCGCGGCCACCGACGCACCGGCGACGGCTGCCGAGGCCGCACCGGCGGAAGCTGCTGCGGGTGATGCCGCCGAGGCCGCACCGAAGCCGGCACGCAAGCGCAAGTCGGCAGTGAAGGTCGAGGCCGATGCCGATGCGGGTACCGAGCCCGCCGCCGCGGCCCCGGTGGCCGAGCCGCTGATCCAGGTCGAGACGAAGCGGCCC
>NZ_JBFUGW010000559.1:0-1550 GCF_056402735.1 Rhizobacter sp. P3_C12 | reverse complement strand
CTGCTCGGGCGAGAGCGCGAGCTGGCCGAGCTGCTCGCGCAACTCGACCGCTCCGGCCTGGTGACGCTGGTCGGCCCCGGTGGCATCGGCAAGACCACGCTCGCCCGCGCCGCCTCGCAGGCCCGGCGCCAGGCCTGGGCCGACGGCGTCGCGTGGGTCGAGCTCGCGGCGCTGGCCGATGCCTCGCTGATTGGCGGCGCGCTGGCGCAGGCGCTGTCGCTGCAGCCGGCCGCCGACGGCGATGCGCAGGCGGCGCTGCTGCCGTCGATGAAGAACCTCCAGGGCCTGCTGGTGCTCGACAACGCGGAGCACTTGCTCGACGCGTTGGCCCCGCTGGTCCAGGCGCTGCTGCAGGGCGCGCCGGGCCTGCGCATCCTGGTGACGAGCCAGGTGCCGCTGCACCTCGCCGGCGAGCGGCTGCTGCGCATCGAGGCGCTGACCGTGCCGCCCGACGGCAGCGCTGTCGACGCGGCCCGGCAGCATGGCGCGGTGGCGCTGTTCTGCGAGCGCGCGCAGGCGGTCGACCGCCGTTTCGCGCTGACCGAGGCCAATGTCGGCGCGGTCACCGAGATCTGCCGGCGGCTCGACGGCGTGCCGCTGGCGCTCGAGCTGGCGGCGGCGCGCGTGCCGCTGCTGGGCGTGGCCGGCATCGCGTCGCGGCTGGACGACCGCTTCCGCCTGCTCGCCAGCAGCGTGCGCGGCACGCCGACGCGGCAGCAGACGCTGCAGGCGGCGCTCGACTGGAGCCTCGGCCTGCTCGCGCCGGCCCAGCGCGCGCTGTTCGATTCGCTCGGCGTGTTCGCCGGCGGCTTCACGCTGCCGCTGGCGGGCGCGGTGCTCGCCGATGGCAGCGACCCCGATGGCGGCGACCCCGACGGCTGGGCAGCGATCGACGGGCTGGCCCTGCTGTCGGACCATTCACTGGTGCAGGTGGGCGACGGCGATCCGCCGCGCTATGCGCTCAGCGAGAGTGCGCGGGCCTATGCGCAGGCACGGCTGGTGGACGACCCGCGCGCCGCTGCGCTGCGCGGCCGGCATGCCCGCGCGCTGCGCGCGTTCTTCGCCGACGCGCAGCGCGACTGGCTGCGCATGGCCGACGCGCCCTGGCTCGCGCTCTACGAACCCGAACTCGACAACCTGCGGGCCGCACTCGCGTGGTCGCAACAGCACGACCCCGAGACGCTGGTCGCGCTGGTCGGCGCCGCCGCACCGCTGTGGCACCACCTGTCGCTGCATGCCGAAGCGCGGCGCTGGCATGAGCTGAGCGAGGCGATGGTCGATGACAACGTTCCCAAGCCGCTCGCCGCGGCCTGGTGGCGGGCCGCGCAGTGGGTGTGGGCGGATGCCTCGCCCGGCCGCTCGCGCGGCGCGGCCGACCACGCGCAGGCGCTGTACCGCGCGCTCGGCGACGAGCACGGCCTGTATGCGCAGCTGACCGGGCTGGCCGGCCTGTGGCAGGGGCCGGATCCGGCGGCGCGTGCGGCGCTGGACGAAGCGCTGGCGCTGGAGCGGCCGGACTGGCCGGCGCGCGAGCGCGCCTGGGGCCAGCG
>NZ_JBFUGW010000558.1:0-1557 GCF_056402735.1 Rhizobacter sp. P3_C12 | reverse complement strand
CCGTTGTCCTTGACGGTGARCACCATGGCATCCGGCGTGCGTTGCACGACGAGGGCGATCTCGCCGCCGGCCGGCGTGTACTTGGACGCGTTGCCCAGGAGGTTGCTCAAGATCTGGGTCAGGCGAACCGCGTCGCCGCGTATGCTGCCCGGCGGGGACGGCAATTCGAGCTGCAGCGTCTGCGTGTGCCGGGCCATCGAATGGCGGCAGGTGACGAGCGAATCCTCGACCACGTCGGCGATGTCGACATCGCCGAACTCCAGACGCAGTTTGCCGGCATTCACCCGCGACACCTCGAGCAGATCGCCAATCACGCGCGACATGCGGCCAGTCTGCCGCTCGATGATCTCCAGCAGGCGTGCCATCTTGTCGGCGGCAACGCGCGGCAACAGCGTGGCAGTGGTGCACAAGGTCATCAGCGGGTTGCGCAATTCGTGGGCCACGACGGCCATCAGCTGCGTCTGGCGGTTCAGCGCCAGTTCTGCCTGGCGTTGCCCGCGTTGCGCTAGCAGCGTGGCCTGCAACAGCTGCTCGTTGACCTTGCGCAGTCGCGCGAGAGTCGCACGGGCGCGCCTGCCAGTGGCGGGCGCTGCAGCGTCCGCTTGCTGTCCGAACAKGGGAGCGCGCGGTGCAGTGCGTCTCCGTGTGGCTGCCGTGCTGTAGTGGGGTGCGGAGAGGGTCTTCTTGGGCGGCGGTCCGGCGAGGGCGTCGAACGGGTGAAGCGTGACAGACATTGCGGCGTCCTTCCGAAAGGGAGCGCGGTGGGGCAGGCGGGAAGTCCCAGCCTCCGGGGGCAGCGAATCGCAACACCCGAGTGCGCAGGCTTCCTTTTGGGTATGGGGAGCGCTCCGTCGGCGAGTCTGCCGGGTCCGCCTTGGTCCGGTCTGTGCGCTGGCGAACGCAGGACCGTGGCATTGCTAGCGAACGTTGCTTACCGCACAGACGCTCCAGCGATGTACGACTAGCGTCCTTGCTGCACCCTAGGAAAGGCAAACCATGACCAGGACGCACCGCTTGAAGTCCGACAGGCCCGAGGCACCGGTGGTCGCGGCACCGCCTGCGGAGGYCGACCTGCCGCTGATGGCCACGCTGGGGATCCGTTTTGAGGAAGGTGCCTATCGCTTCGCCTGCATCCCGTATGACAACCTGCATGATGCGGCCAACTTCGCGCGTTTRGCCGGTGCGGGACGCGACGAGAACCAGCGATAGACCATCCCCTTTTTTGGCGATATGTTCGATAGCGAACATACCGCGACTCCGTCAGCGCCTATAGTCGCCACCATCGGCGGTATGGCGCGGTACGCGTTCCACGCCGGCTCCGACCTTGTGCGGAGCTTCGTGACATGGCCCTTTCCCGCGACCCGAAGCAGAATCATCTGCTGGCGGCCCTGCCTGACGCAGAGTGGCAGCGCTGGCTACCCCAGCTCGAATGGGTCGAGTTGTCGCTCGGCCAGGTGCTCTACGAACCCGGGCGTGCGCTCAGCCACGTTTACTTCCCCACCTCGGCCATCGTCTCGCTGCTGTACGTGATGGAGAACGGCTCGTCTGCCGAGATCG
>NZ_JBFUGW010000557.1:0-1586 GCF_056402735.1 Rhizobacter sp. P3_C12 | reverse complement strand
CCCAGCGTCAGGTCGCTGCCGGCGGTGACCCGCGCCGCGTCGACCGCGGCGGCGCCGGCCAGCCCGTTCGGCAGCCGCCAGGCGAGCCGGGCCGCATCGCCCGAGACCGCCACCGCCGGCAGGAAGTTCATGGCCGGCGAGCCGATGAAGCCGGCGACGAAGCGGTTCTGCGGCCGGTGGTACAGGTCGAGCGGGCGGCCGATCTGGGCGACGCTCAGCTGCCCCTTGGCCGCGGCATCGGGGCGCAGCAGCACGATCTTGTCGGCCAGCGTCATCGCCTCGACCTGGTCGTGCGTCACGTAGACCATGCTGACGTTGCCGAGCTTGCGGTGCAGCCGCGCGATCTCGACGCGGGTGTTGATGCGCAGCGCCGCGTCGAGGTTGGACAGCGGCTCGTCGAACAGGAACACCTTCGGCTGGCGCACGATCGCGCGGCCGATCGCGACGCGCTGGCGCTGGCCGCCGGACAGCTGCCGCGGCTTGCGCTCGAGCAGCGCTTCGAGCTTCAGCATCGCGGCTGCCTCGGCGACGCGGCGCTCGATCTCGGCCTCGGGCATCTTGTGGTGGCGCAACCCGAAGGCCATGTTCTCGTGCACCGACATGTGCGGGTACAGCGCATAGCTCTGGAACACCATCGCGACGTTGCGCTGCGCCGGCGGCAGCTCGTTGACGACGCGGCCGTCGATCACGATCTCGCCGCCGCTCACGTCGTCGAGCCCGGCGATCAGCCGCAGCAGCGTCGACTTGCCGCAGCMCGACGGGCCGATGAAGACGCAGAACTCGCCGGGGGCGATGGTCAGGTCGACATCGTTGAGGATCGCGACGTTGGCGAAGCTCTTGCGGACCTTGCGGAGTTGGATCTGGGACATGGGGATTCCTTCAAGTCATGACCGGGCGAACACGGCTTCCTGCGGCTCCAGCACGATCTCGGCGCCATCGATGCGGCCGCCGAAGCCGTGGCCGTCGATCGCCGTCCAACTGCCGGGCAGCCCGTGCGCCATGTGCGCCGGCCGGTCCGACAGGTTGAACGCGCACAGCAGCTGCCCGGCCCCGTCGCCGCGCGTGAACGCGACCACCTGGTCATGCGCCGGCAGCAGCGCCATCGCGCCCTGGCGCAGCGCGGGCTGCGTCGCGCGCCAGTTCAGGAAGCTGCGATAGCGGTTCAGCGCCGACCCCGGCTGCGGCGCCTGCGCATCGACCGCGCGCTGGCGCTGGCCCTCCGGCACCGGCAGCCACGGCGTGCCGCTCGTGAAGCCGGCGCTCGGCGCCGCGGCCGACCACGGCATCGGCGTGCGGCAGCCGTCGCGGCCGACGAACTCGGGCCACATCTCCTTGCCGTACGGATCCTGGATCTGCTCGAACGGGATCACCGCCTCGGCCAGCCCCAGCTCCTCGCCCTGATAGAGGCAGATCGAGCCGCGCAGCGAGCCGAGCAGCCCGACCAGCAGCGGCGCGACCCGCTCGGCCGGGCCGAGGCCGGCCCAGCGCGTGACGACGCGCACCACGTCGTGGTTGTTCAGCGCCCAGCACACCCAGGCGTCGCCGGCCTCGGCCAGCATCTCGGCCAGCACCGCATGCACGTAACG
>NZ_JBFUGW010000556.1:0-1590 GCF_056402735.1 Rhizobacter sp. P3_C12 | reverse complement strand
GGACGAGACGCCGTTTTGTTGCGAACGGTGTGCTTATCCCCCGCCGCCGCCTTCACCCTCGCCATCGGCCAGGCGTGACGGGTCCAGCAAACGCTCCAGCTCGGCGCGGCCGAGGCCGGTCTGCTCGTCGGCCACGTCGATGACGGGGCGCCCTTCGCGGTAGGCCTGCTTCGCGATCTCGGCGGCGCGCGCATAGCCGATCAGCGGGTTCAACGCGGTCACCAGGATCGGGTTGCGCGACAAGGCATCGCGCAAACGATCGCCGCGCACCTTGAAGCCGGCGATCGCCTTGTCGGCCAGCAGGCGGCTCACGTTGGCCAGCAGCTCCAGGCTCTCGACCAGGTTGCGCGCGACCAGCGGCAGCATCACGTTCAGCTCGAAGTTGCCGGACTGGCCGGCGATGGTGATCGCGGCGTCGTTGCCGATCACCTGGGCCGCGACCATCGTGGTCGCCTCGGGGATCACCGGGTTGACCTTGCCGGGCATGATCGACGAGCCGGGTTGCAGCGCCTCGAGCTCGATCTCGCCGAGGCCGGCGAGCGGGCCGGAGTTCATCCAGCGCAGGTCGTTGGCGATCTTCATCAGGCTCGCGGCCAGGCTCTTGAGCTGGCCCGAGACCGAGACCGCGGTGTCCTGCGCGCCCATCAGCGCGAAGTAGTCGTCGCCGGGGCGGAAGGCCTGCTGCGTGAGGCCGGCCAGCTCCTCGCAGGCCAGGCGCGCGAAATCCGGGTGCGCGTTGACGCCGGTGCCGACGGCGGTGCCGCCGAGCGCGAGCTGGGCCAGGTCGGCGCGCAGGGCCTCGAGCCGCGCGATCTGCGCATCGACCTGCGAGGCCCAGCCGCCGAGCGCCTGGCTCAGGCGCACCGGCATCGCGTCCATCAGGTGGGTGCGGCCGGTCTTCACGTGCTCGTGCACGCTGCGGGCCTTGTCGCGCGTCACCTTCGACAGGTGGTGCAGCGCGGGCAGCAGCTGCTCGGCGAGCACGACGCCGGCGCTGACGTGGATCGCGCTCGGGATCACGTCGTTGCTGCTCTGGCCGTGGTTGACGTGGTCGTTCGCCGAGACCGGGCGGCCGAGGCGGCGCGTCGCGAGCGTCGCGATCACCTCGTTGGCGTTCATGTTCGAGCTGGTGCCCGAGCCGGTCTGGAAGACGTCGAGCGGGAAGTGCGGCATGAAGTCGCCGTCGAGCAGCTCGCGGCAGGCGGCCTCGATCGCCTGCGCGGTGTCGGGCTCGAGCGTGCCCAGGCGCGCATTGGCACGTGCGGCGGCGAGCTTGAGCTGGATCAGCGCGCGGATGAAGGCGGCCGGCAGCCGGCCGCCGCTGACGGGGAAGTTCAGCACGGCGCGCTGCGTCTGCGCGCCGTACAGCGCGTCGGCGGGGACGGCGATGTCGCCGAGGCTGTCGTGTTCGATGCGGGTGGCGGGCGAGGGCATGGGGCGGGCATCAGTGGGGGGAGGTATGGATCATGGCCGACGTGGCCAGACCTCGGTGCATGCATTGATAATCGCCGCGGTTGCCTGGAAGATCCGCTGCCGGCGTGGCGAAATCGGTATACGCAAGGGACTTAAAATCCCTCCTCCTCACGGAGA
>NZ_JBFUGW010000555.1:0-1610 GCF_056402735.1 Rhizobacter sp. P3_C12 | reverse complement strand
CTTGTGCTCCTTGCTGCCGCCGCGCGCGTCTTCGAGCCATTTCCAGAGCTTCAGCGTGCCGAGGAACTCGGAGCGGTCATCGTCGAACTTCTTGTGCGCCGCATCGGCCGCCTGCTGGTGCTCCATCGGCCGGTCGCGCGCATCCTGCACGCTCAGCGACGACGCGATCACCAGCACCTCGGCCAGCGATTCGCGGTTGCGCGCCTCCAGGATCATGCGGCCGACGCGCGGGTCCAGCGGCAGCCTGGACAGCTCGCGGCCGGTCGGCGTCAACTCGTTCTGTTCGTCCACCGCGCCCAGCTCGTGCAGCAGCTGGTAGCCGTCGGCGATCGCGCGGCGCGGCGGCGGCTCGAGGAACGGGAAGTCCTCCACCAGCCCGAGCCCGAGCGACATCATGCGCAGGATCACGCCAGCCAGCGACGAACGCAGGATCTCCGGATCAGTGAAGCGCGGCCGTTCGGTGTAGTCCTTCTCGTCGTAGAGCCGGATGCAGATGCCGTTGCTGACGCGCCCGCAGCGCCCGGCGCGCTGGTTGGCCGCCGCCTGGCTGACCGGCTCGATCTGCAGCTGCTCGACCTTGTTGCGGTAGCTGTAGCGCTTGACGCGCGCCGTGCCGGCATCGATCACGTACTGGATGCCCGGCACCGTCAGCGAGGTCTCGGCGACGTTGGTGGCCAGCACGATGCGGCGTGCGCTGTGCGGCTCGAACACGGCATCCTGCTCCTGCTGGCTCAGGCGCGCGAACAGCGGCACCACCTCGACGCCCGGCGGGTGGTGCTTGCGCAGGTGCTCGGCCGCCTCGCGGATCTCGCGCTCGCCCGGCAGGAAGACCAGCACGTCGCCGGCGCCCTCGCGCCACAGCTCGTCGACCGCATCGCCGATGGCGTCGTTCAGGCCGTACTCGCGGGATTCCTCGAACGGCCGCCAGCGCTGCTCCACCGGAAACAACCGTCCCGACACCTGGATCACCGGCGCCGGCCCCTGGCGCGACGCGAAATGCTGCGCAAAGCGGTCGGCATCGATGGTGGCCGAGGTGACGATGATCTTCAGGTCGGGCCGGCGCGGCAGGATCTGCCGCAGGTAGCCGAGCAGGAAGTCGATGTTCAGGCTGCGCTCGTGGGCCTCGTCGATGATCAGCGTGTCGTAGGCCTTCAGCAGCGGGTCGGTCTGCGTCTCGGCCAGCAGGATGCCGTCGGTCATCAGCTTGACGCTCGCGCCGGCCGACAGCCGGTCCTGGAAGCGCACCTTGAAGCCGACGTGCTCGCCCAGCGGCGTGTTCAGCTCCTGCGCGATGCGCTTGGCCACGCTCGAGGCCGCGATGCGCCGCGGCTGCGTGTGGCCGATCAGCCCCTTGCCGCCCGCGCCCCTGCCACGGCCGAGCGAGAGCGCGATCTTCGGCAGCTGCGTGGTCTTGCCGGAGCCGGTCTCGCCG
Organism: Rhizobacter sp. P3_C12; assembly: GCF_056402735.1. NCBI lineage: Bacteria > Pseudomonadati > Pseudomonadota > Betaproteobacteria > Burkholderiales > Sphaerotilaceae > Rhizobacter > Rhizobacter sp. P3_C12. Next base: position 178 of record NZ_JBFUGW010000555.1, on the reverse strand, counting down.
CAGACGATCACGACCTGGTTCGCCTCGATGGCCTGCGCGATCTCGTCGCGCCGCGACGACACCGGCAGCGATTCGGGGAAGGTGATCGGTGGGATCGGGTTGGCAACGGCCGGTTTGGCACCAGCGGGTTTGGCCAGCGGCGTTGGGCCGCGGCGCGGGGCAGAGGTCACTCGAAGCC
>NZ_JBFUGW010000554.1:0-1621 GCF_056402735.1 Rhizobacter sp. P3_C12 | reverse complement strand
CCCTTCAGCAGCGCCAGGTTCAGCGGCAGTGCCGGGATGCCGCCCTGCGCGAAGCCGATCACCAGGTAGCGGCCGCGCCAGGCGATCGAGCGGAACACCGGTTCGGCCAGGTCGCCGCCGACCGGGTCGTAGACCACGTCGGGGCCCTTGCCCTGCGTCAGCGCCTTCAGCTCCTCGCGCAGCTGGCCACGGCTGTAGTTGATGGTCTCGTCGGCGCCGAGCTGCTTGCAGAAGGCGCATTTCTCGTCGGTGGACGCGGCGGCGATCACGCGTGCGCCCGCTGCCTTCGCGATCTGGATCGCCGCGCTGCCGACGCCGCCGGCCGCACCGAGCACCAGCACGGTCTCGCCCGGCTGCAGCGCCGCGCGGTCCATCAGCGCATGGTGCGTGGTGCCGTAGGTGCACAGGAACGCGGCTGCGTCCTCGAACGCGAAGCCCGGCGGCAGCGGCATCAGCAGCGCGGCGTTCACGCAGGCATGCGTCGCGAAACCGCCGGTGCCGGCGAACGCGGCGACCGCATCGCCCGGCTTCAGGTGCCTGACGCCTTCGCCGACGGCATCGACCACGCCGGCGTACTCGGCACCGGGCACGAAGGGCAGCGGCGGCTTGATCTGGTACTTGTTCTGGACGATCAGCAGGTCCGGGAAGTTCAGGCTCGCGGCGCGGATCGCGACGCGCACCTCGCCGGCCGCGGGCTGCGGCGTCGGCAGCTCCTTCCAGGTCAGCGCCTCGGGGCCGATGGGGTTCTCGCACAGCCAGGCTTGCATCGTGTCGTCTCCTTGAATGTGGCGCCGGATGATAGGCAGGCCGGTCGCGCGTGCACGTCGCGCAGGTGACGCGTTCCTGGATCCCTACAATCCCCCGATGCGCATTCTGATCGCCAACGACGACGGCTACCTCGCCCCCGGCCTCGCAGCCCTGGTGAAAGCCTGCGAAGGGCTCGGCGAGATCGACGTGGTGGCGCCGGAGCAGAACGCGAGCGGCACCTCGAATTCGCTGACGCTGCACCGGCCGCTGTCGGCCTTCACCGCCGCCAACGGCTTCCGCTACATCAACGGCACGCCGTCCGACTGCGTCCACGTCGCGCTGACCGGGCTGCTGCCGCGCCGGCCCGACCTGGTGCTGTCCGGCATCAACAACGGCGCCAACATGGGCGACGACACGCTCTATTCCGGCACGGTGGCGGCCGCGATGGAGGGCTTCCTGTTCGGCATCCCGGCGATCGCGTTCTCGCAGGTCGAGAAGGGCTGGGCGCAGGTCGATGCCGCCGCGCGGCTCGCGCGCTCGCTGGTCGAGCAGGTGCTCGCGAACCCGCCGGCGCCGGGCGCGTGGCTGCTCAACGTCAACATCCCGAACCGGCCCGATGCGGTCGAGCTGCCGCGCCGCATCACGCGGCTGGGGCGCCGCCATGCGAGCGAGCCGGTGGTCTGCCAGCAGAACCCGCGCGGCGAGCCGATCTACTGGATCGGGCCGGCCGGCGACGTGCGCGAGGCCGGCGAGGGCACCGATTTCCACGCCACCGCGAACGGCTGCGTGTCGATCACGCCGCTGCAGGTCGACCTGACCGATCACGCCCGGCTGCCCGCGTGGCGGCAGTGGTCGCAGGCGGTGGGTTCATGAG
>NZ_JBFUGW010000553.1:0-1635 GCF_056402735.1 Rhizobacter sp. P3_C12 | reverse complement strand
GGCTGGATTGATCGACCGCAAGGTCGCGCGCGGCACCGCCGATGCGCTGGCCGGGCCGGCGATGAGCGAGGCGCAGTGCCAGCAGGCGCTGGCCGCCGGCATGGCCGTCGTGCACGAGTTGCCGGGCAATGCGGTGCTGCTCGGCGAGATGGGCATCGGCAACAGCTCCAGCGCTGCGCTGCTGCTGGCGCGCCTGAGCGGTCAGCCGATCGACGCCTGCGTYGGCCGCGGGACCGGGCTCGACGATGCCGGCCTCGCGCGCAAGCGTGCGGTGCTCGCGCAGGTGCTCGAACGCCATGCCGGCGCGACACAGCCGCTGCAGGCGCTGGCTGCGTTCGGCGGCTTCGAGATCGCGATGCTGGCCGGGGCGGCGCTGCAGGCGGCGGCCGAGCGGCGCGTCGTCGTCGTCGACGGCTTCATCGCGACCGCCGCGGTGCTGGTGGCCACGCGACTGGTGCCGGCGCTCGCCGGCTACTGCGTGCTCGCGCACCGCTCGGCCGAGCCGGGCCATGCGCTGATGGTGCGGGAGCTCGGCGGGGAACCGCTGCTCGACCTCGGTCTGCGGCTGGGCGAGGGCTCGGGCGCTGCGCTCGCCTGGCCGCTGCTGGAGAGCGCGGTGCGCGTGCTGGCCGAGATGGCCAGCTTCGAGTCGGCCGGCGTTTCGGACCGCAGCGAGGCCTGACCCGTGCTGAAGGCCGTGCTGCACGAACTGCGCCTGATGGCGATCGCGCTGCAGTTCTTCACGCGCGTGCCGGTGCCGGCGCGCATCGGCTTCGAGCCCGAATGGCTGAACGCGAGCGCGCGGCATTTCCCGCTGGTCGGGTTTCTCGTCGGGCTGGTCGCGGCGATCGCGCTGGCGATCGGCAGCCAGGCGCTCGGCACCGCGATCGGCGTGTGGCTGTCGATCGCGGCGACCGTCTGGCTCACCGGCGCCTTCCACGAGGACGGCCTGGCCGACACCTGCGACGCGCTCGGCGGCGCGGTGAGCCGCGAGCGGGCGCTGGAAATCATGAAGGACTCGCGCATCGGCAGCTACGGCGCGGTCGCGCTGGTGCTGGTGCTCGGCTTGAAGGCCGCGACGCTCGCCAGCCTGCCGATGGCGCTGGCGGTGCCGGCGCTGCTGCTCGCGCACACCGCGTCGCGCGCGGCGGCGGTGGTGCTGATCCGCGTGCTGCCGTATGCGGGCGAGGTGTCGCAGGCCAAGGCGAAGCCGCTGGCGCAGAAGGTGTCGGCGCTCGGCGTCGCCGTTGCGCTCGGCTGGGTGGTGCTGCTGGCGGGCGGGCTGCTCGCGCTGCGCTGGGCGTGGTGGCCGTACGTGGCACTCGCGCTGGCCGGCGTGCTGCTCGGCACGATCGCCTGCGGCCGCTGGTTCAGGCGCCGGCTCGGCGGCATCACCGGCGACACGCTGGGCGCCACGCAGCAGCTGACCGAACTGCTCGCGCTGCTGGGCTGGGTGGTCGCGCTGCGCTGGGCATGAACCGCATCGAGGCCTGGCGCCATCCGCGGCCCGACGGCGTGGTGGGGCGTTGCATCGGCCGCACCGACGTGCCGGTCGACCGGCGCCGCGCGAAGCGCCTTGCGCACCGCATCCGCCGCGCGGCGCGGCGCGAAGGCTGGCCGCGCTGCGTCTGGACC
>NZ_JBFUGW010000552.1:0-1645 GCF_056402735.1 Rhizobacter sp. P3_C12 | reverse complement strand
GCCGCACACGTCGCAGATTTCATAGCTCCCCAACTCGCCCAGCGTACGGACGCCGCAGCAGGGACAGGGGTACAGCTCTTCTGAGGATGCGTTCATTGCTTGTTCCAATAGTTGATTCCGTCTATTGGTCTGAACATAGCCACCCGGCCCATAGCTCTTGAGGGATGAGTCGTGTCGTTCCCAATCAATGCTTTCTTGTCAGCGTCCGAGCTGCAAGGACAAAGCCATCAAGTGAATCTACGTCTGCCGACCGCCATCCATTCAGATGACAAACTCTTTGCACGCGTGTCGCCACCTTGAGAGTGGATCTCAGAAGCTCCAGAGCCGAGCATTGAAACTCAGCCTCTTCGTCAATTTCGGGTACCCCCATGCAGCGAGCAAGAAATTCGTCGCCCGACAGTTTATGAACGGATAGCATGGGAGGGCCTTCCATGAAGCGGAGCTTTGCCTCCGTTGCCCCCCCGACCAGCAGAGAGCCAAGAGAGGAAAGCCACCAACCAAGAACCACGACCACCGCATCGTTCCAGTCTCGCTCTGGAAACTGGAAGGTTCCGAAGTCGAAGAAGACAATGCCGGTGACCAGTCCGTGCCCCCTGAATTCAATCGAGTCCTCTACGAGTTCAACTTTAATTTCTTGCATATGCACTACCTGCTCGCCCTGCCAATTGGATACGCCGTTTCAATGGTTCTAGTTTCCGTATTGACCCACATCTCAATCTTCATCCCGCCCTGAACGCCGCGGGCCAGCACTCGCTCCCCTTGGGTACCCACACGCTCGCTGAAACGATATGCTTGACGCACCGCCTTCTCAACTTGGTCGGCTGACATGCCCTCCGGAAACAGAGTCTTCTGAGAGCTGACTCGAGAGCCACCTTCCATGTGACCAGAGGCGATGTGCTCCATATCAATGGTTATATCTCGCCACGCAGGCAAATTGATTGGCTTGATTGTCTTTGCTGAACTGCTTCCAAGCGCAACCCCAACGGTAGCCGCAGCCCCTTCCTGAATCGCGAGAGCCGCACCTTCCGAACTCGCCGCGCTGGCAATGTCCCCACCCCTCATCCCACGGGCCTGCAAGCCATCCACGTACAGCGCTTGGTAGGTGCTGTCCCGTGAGAATTTTCCTTCGACCTGAAGAATTCTCTGCTTGTACTCCTCTGCCAACGCAAGCTTGCCTTCGTCAGGACCACGTTTGAGCGAGATCGCCACCAATTCCTTGATTCGCGGATCGCCACCCTGCTTTGCGTCGGGAGGAGTGGGAGCAGCGCCGTAGGCATTGTCCGATGTGCTCGCTACCGGGCCGTTCGGCTCGGGCTTGCTCGCCGGCAGGGCACTTGTCCGGCTGTCCGGCTTCTTGTCCTTGTTTGCGACAGCCACGTAGGCTATCGCATCGCAAACTGGAGTCCATTTGCAAAGGCTGTTCCAGTACGTCTGCCAGCCGCTGGGATCGGTCGCGACCAGCGGACTGTTCTCCACATAGCTGTAGCGGTTGTAGGCCTGCAGGTCTTTAGGGTCACCGACGAGTTTGTCCACCGACAAGAAGCGCCCAATCACTGCGTCATACAGCCGCCCGTTCATGTGCGTGAGCCCGATGTCATCGAGCTGCTCGTGGCCGGTGAAGCCACGGTCCGTGCCGCTGTTGACC
>NZ_JBFUGW010000551.1:0-1654 GCF_056402735.1 Rhizobacter sp. P3_C12 | reverse complement strand
CGCGGCGTGTCATGCGGCTGCGCCACCAGCCCCACCCGCTGCAGCGCGGCGCGCAGCTGCCGCGCCTGCCGCTGCCACGGATCCTGCCGGTGCCGGTCCCACCAGGCCCAGCCGGCGCCCAGCAGCGCCAGCGTGCTCAGCGTGCCGATCAGCAGCAACGCCAGGTCCTCCCAGCTCGGCGAGTTGAAGCCCAGGTTCTTCAGCAGGTCCAGCTGCTGGCCGCGCGAGTAGTTCAGCACCCACTGGTTCCAGCGGTTGTTGACGGATTCCCACGCGTCGCGCAGCTGCGCCAGCAGCTGCGGGCTCATCGAGCCGAGCGCACCCGCCACCAGCCCCGGTTGCGGCGCGAGCCGCGTGCTGCGCGAGATGCGATCGGGCGCCACCGCGGCCGTCGGATCGGCGCGCACCCAGCCGATGCCTTCCTGCCAGTACTCGGCCCAGGCATGCGCCGAGCTCTGGCGCACGACGTAGTAGCCGTCGAGCGGCACCGGGTCGGTGCCCTGGTAGCCGGTGACGACCCGCGCCGGCACGTCCATCGCCCGCATCACGACGACGAAGGCGGCCGCGAAGTGCTCGCAGAAGCCCAGCTTGCGATCGAGCCAGAACTCGTCGACCGTGGCGCGCGAGTTCGTCTCGCCGTACACGCCCGGCGCCAGCGTGTAGCTGAAACCGTCGCCGGCGATGTGCTGCAGCACCGCGCGGGCGAGCGCGCCCGAATCGGCGCGAGCCAGATCGGGCCGGTTCATCAATTGATGGGCCCAGGCGATCGTGCGCGGGTTGTAGCCGGTGGGCAGCTGCACGAACTCGCGCAACTCGTCGCCGCGCTTCAGCGGGCCGTGCTGGAAGCGCGTGTGGGCGACGGCCGCGAAGCGCAGCCGCTCGGTGACCGCCCGCTGCGTGCGCCATGACAGGTCGTCGCGGCGCGACACCGGCAGGTTCTCGATCGGCTCGACCTCGGTCGTCGCCTCCAGCAGCGGCAGCAGCGGCAGCCGCAGCGGCTCGAGCGTGAGCTCGTAGCGGTACGCCGGCCCGTCGGTGCGCAACGCGCCGGGCAGCGGCGGCGCGAACTCGGAGCGGAACAGCGGCCGCCATTCCTCGCCGTCGTAGCGCCCGAGCACCGGGCCGCGGAAGTACATCGATTCGGGCGGCGGCACCGGCCCGAGGAAGCGGATGCGCATCGCGACGCTGTCGTCCTGCGCGACCTCGGCCACCGAGCCCATGCGCATGCTGTTGGACAGGCCGGTCTTCGACAGGCCGTCCTGCGGCACGCCCCACAGCGGCCCCAGCCGCGGGAACATCACGAACAGYAGCACCATCACCGGCGCGCCCAGTGCCGCGCTGCGCAGCGCGAGCCGCGCCGCCTTGCGCAGCTGCGGCTGCCCGACCGGCATGTGCGCGAGCACCAGCGCGGTGAGCAGGCCCCACACCGACAGCAGCATCGCGGCCGCGACCGGCAGCGATTGCGAGTACAGGAAGTGCGTCAGCACCAGGAAGAAACCGAGGAAGAACACGACGAAGGCATCGCGCCGGGCCCGCAGCTCGAGCGTCTTCATCGCCATCAGCACCACCGCGAGCGTGATGCCCGGCTCCTTGCCGAGCAGCGTGCGGAACGAGAACAGCGTCAGCCCGACCGCGAGCGCCAGCAGCCCGGCGC
>NZ_JBFUGW010000550.1:0-1675 GCF_056402735.1 Rhizobacter sp. P3_C12 | reverse complement strand
GGCGGAGGATGCGGCCGGCGCCCAGGTGCTGGCCGCGCTGCGGCTGGCGGACGGCAGCGGCTGGCCGGCGCAGGCGGGCCAGACCTCGATGACGCTGGAGCAGCTGCGCCAGTGGGTCGACGGCGTGCTCGAGGAGGCCTCGTTCGTGCCGCCCGCGCCGCCGCAGCCGGCGGTCGTGATCACGCCGCTCGCGCATGCCACGCTGCGGCCGTTCGCGGCGCTGGTGCTGCCCGGGGCCGACGAGCGCCACCTGGGTGCGGGCGTCGATCCGCTGCCGTTCATCAGCGATGCGCAGGCCGTCGCGCTCGGCCTGCCGAGCGCGGCCAGCCGCCGCGAGCGCGAGGCCTTGTCGTTCGCGCATGCGATGCATGCCGCGCAGGTCACGCTGCTGCGCCGGCATGTCGACGGCAGCGAGCCGCTGTCGGCCAGCCCGCTGGTCGAGCGGCTGTCGCTCGCGCTGCAGAAGGTGTCGCGCAGCCTCGACGCCTGGGCCGATCCGCGCTCGTCGCAGGCGATCGAGCCGCAGCCGGTCTACATGCCGGCACCGTCGGCCGGCGCGCTGCTGCCGGCCAAGCTGTCGGCGAGCGCCTGCGAGGCGCTGCGCGCCTGCCCGTACCGCTTCCATGCGCTGCACATGCTGAAGCTGCGCGAGCCCGGCGAGCTCGATGAAGAGGTCGAGAAGCGCGACTACGGCAACTGGCTGCATGCGGTGCTGCAGGCCTTCCACGAGACCCGCTCCGCCCCCGGCACGCCGGCCGACGAGACCGAACGGCTGCTGCAACTGGGCCGCACGATGCAGGACCGCGCCGGCCTCGCCGACGAGGATTTCCTGCCCTACGGCGCCAGCTTCGAGCAGCTCGCGCCGCGCTATGTCGCGTGGCTGCACGAGCGCGATGCGCAGGGCATCGAATGGGCCGAAGGCGAGCAGGCGCACGAGGTCGAGCTGCCGGCGCCGGCGGCCGTCACGCTGCACGGCCGCATCGACCGCGTCGACCACCGCCACGAGGCCGGTGCGCGGGTGCTGGAGCTGATCGACTACAAGACCGGCAGCGAGAGCGCGCTGCGCCAGCAGGTGCGCCAGCCGCTCGAAGACACGCAGCTCGCGTTCTACGCCGCGCTGATGCGCCCGCACACCGAGGCGCCGCTGCAGGCCGTCTACCTGCTGCTCGATGCCGGCCACGAGATCCGCCAGGTGGTGCATCCCGAGGTCGAGGCGAGCGCGCAGGCGCTGGTCGAGGGGCTCGCCGGCGAGCTGGCCCGCATCCGCGCCGGCGCGGGCCTGCCGGCGCTCGGCGAGGGCCGCGTCTGCGAGTTCTGCGAGGCCCGGGGCCTGTGCCGCAAAGACCAATGGAGTGCGCGATGAACGCCCCGGCCTACCAGGCGGACGGCGCCCCGGTGTCGCGCGAGGCGTTCTACGCGATCGCCTGCGACCCGCAGCGCAGTGTCGTCGTCGAGGCCTGCGCCGGCGCGGGCAAGACCTGGATGCTGGTGTCGCGCATCGTGCGGGCGCTGCTCGACGGCGCGCGCCCGCAGGAGATCCTCGCGATCACCKTCACCCGCAAGGCGGCCGGCGAGATGCGCGAGCGGCTCAACCAGTGGCTGGCCGATTTCGCGTCGCCGCAGGCCGATGACGCGAAGCGCGCCGCCGAGCTGGTTGCGCGCGGCGTGCCGCCGG
>NZ_JBFUGW010000549.1:0-1676 GCF_056402735.1 Rhizobacter sp. P3_C12 | reverse complement strand
CTGCAGTCCGATGCGCACCGCCTCGACACGATCGCGCCGCGGCTCGCGCGCAGCGTGCAGCGCCGCACCGAAGGCGCCGGGCACCGCGCCGATGCGCTGGCCGCGCGGCTGCAGGCGGTCGACCCGCGCCAGGTGCTGGCGCGCGGCTACGCGTGGCTCGAGGACGGGCAGGGCRCGCCGGTGGGCAGCGTGGCGGCGCTCGCCGTCGGGCAGCGGCTCGGCGCGGTGCTGTCGGACGGCCGAGCGACCGTGGACGTGATGCAAGTGACGTCATCGGACGCGCGCCTGCAACCCGCGTCGCCTCTGCCTACAATGCGCCCCACCTGACTCGATACCCGAAAGGAATTCGCATGGAACACACTCTGCCGCCGCTGCCGTACGCACAAGACGCCCTCGCTCCGCACCTGAGCAAGGAAACGCTCGAATACCACTACGGCAAGCACCACAACGCCTATGTGGTGAACCTGAACAACCTGCAGAAGGGCACCGAGTTCGAGTCCCTGAGCCTGGAAGAGATCATCAAGAAATCCTCCGGTGGCATCTACAACAATGCCGCGCAGATCTGGAACCACACCTTCTTCTGGAACGGCATGAAGCCGGCCGGCGGCGGCGAGCCCAAGGGCGCGCTGGCTGCGGCGATCACCGCGAAGTTCGGCAGCTATGCGTCGTTCAAGGAAGCCTTCACGAAGAGCGCCGTCGGCAACTTCGGTTCGGGCTGGACCTGGCTCGTGAAGAAGGCCGACGGCAGCGTCGACATCGTCAACATGGGCGCTGCCGGCACTCCGCTGACCACCGCCGACAAGGCACTGCTGACGATCGACGTGTGGGAGCATGCCTACTACATCGACTACCGCAACCTGCGCCCGAAGTTCGTCGAGACCTTCCTGACCTCGCTGGTCAACTGGGACTTCGCCGAGAAGAACTTCGTCTGAACGAGCGTTCGTCGCTCAGCAAAAAGCCGGTCCCTGGACCGGCTTTTTTCATGCGGTGATGCGCRGAGATGCGTGGGGACTCAGCGCCCGAACGGCGTCCCCGAGAGCTTGTCGCCGGCCTTGATGCCACGCCTGGCGAACCAGCCCTGGTTCATCTCGAGCACGAAGCGCACCGGCTTCTTCGAGCAGTGCGAGTCGAGCGTCTGCGGCTTCATGTCCTCGATGTTGACGACGGTGCCGTCGTCGGCGACGAAGGCGGCTGACAGCGGCAGCAGCGTGTTCTTCATCCAGAAGCACTGCACGCCGGCGTCTTCGAACGCGAACAGCATGCCGTCGTTGGTGGGCATCGCCGGGCGGAACATCAGGCCGGTGGCGCGCTGCTCCGGCGTCTGCGCAACCTGCGCCTGGATGTTGTGGATGCCGGCGGTGAGCTTGATGGCCGGCAGCTGCTGCGGCGCGTCCTGCGCGACGGCGGCCGTGACGACCAGGCCGAGGGCAAGCAGCGTGGACAGGCGGGTGGCTGGGATCTTCATGGTCGGGCAGTGTAGCGAGCACCCAAGAAAAACGCCCGGCACAGGCCGGGCGTTCCTCATTCAATTCAGCGAAGCGGGCGTGAACCCGGCTCCTCCCGAATCACTTGGCAGCCGAAGCAGCCTTTTCGCTCTTTTCGGCCTTCTTGGCTTCAGCCTTCTCGGCCTTCTTCTCGGCCTTGGCAGCCGATGCAGCCGGCTTGGCAGCTTCAGC
>NZ_JBFUGW010000548.1:0-1701 GCF_056402735.1 Rhizobacter sp. P3_C12 | reverse complement strand
GCCCGCTCTCGCACAGCGGCAGATGGACAAGGTCGAGATCACCGGTTCCGCGATCAAGCGCATCGACGCTGAAACGGCGCTGCCGGTGACGGTCATCACCCGCGAAGAGATCTCGCGCAGTGGTGTGGCCAACATGGAGCAGCTGGTCCACAACATGGCGTCGACCAACACCGCCGGTGCGACCCGCGGTTCGGACCTGGCCGGCCTTGCCAGCTACGGCACATCCAGCGTTTCGCTGCGTGGCCTGGGCGACAGCCGCACGCTGGTGCTGGTGAACGGCCGCCGCCTCGCGGTGTTCGCCTCTGACGGCGGTGCCGTCAACATCAACGCGATTCCGCTGGCCGCCATCGAGCGTGTTGAAATCCTGCGTGACGGTGCCTCTGCCGTGTACGGCAGCGATGCGGTCGCCGGCGTGATCAACTTCATCCTGCGCTCGGACTACAACGGTCTTGAGATCGGTGGCGAATCCGGCCGCCCGTCCCAATCGGGTGGCGGCAAGACGAACCGCGCCAACATCCTGTTCGGCCATGGCGACCTCGTCCAGGACAAGTACAACTTCATGCTGGGGATGGACGTCGAGAAGACGACGACCCTCTATGCGATCGACCGTGAATTCTCGAAATCGGGCAACCGCTATCCGTATTTCCAGAACGCCGCTACGCCGAGCGGCCGGATCGAAGGCAACTACGACCCGACGCTGTCGCTGGAGGACAACAAGAAGCCGACTGGCGGCAACGCCGGAATGCCCATCTTGGGGTCGGGCTACGGCAATCCGTCCGCCGACCTGGGGCAGTGCGCCGACATTCGCATGTTTGCGGTGACCGCCTCCCCGACCGCCAAGTACAAGAATTGCAACTACGACTCGGCACCGGACGTCGGCCTGTTCCCCGAGATCAAGCGGACCAACGTCTTCGGCACGTTCAAGCTCGCACTGACGCCTGAGCACACGCTTTACGGCGAAGCCATGTTCGCGAAGAACGTCGTGACCGAAGCGTATCAACCCGCTCCGGCGCGTTCCGCCTTCTTCGAAACCGACAACCTGTTCTTCAAGAACAACAAGCCTGTAGCTTTGCTGGTCTACCCGGGTAGCGTAGCCTACGAGACCATCATCAAACCCTACGTGGCCAACCATAGTGCTGATCTGCAGAAACTGATCGACAGCGGCCTGCCGGTCGCGGTCTCTTGGCGCGCGTTCTCTTCCGGGCTCCGCACCGAAGAAGACACGCTGAAGCAGTCTCGCTTCCTCACCGGCGTGAAGGGCTCGTTGGGCAGCTGGGACTACGACGTCGCGGCGATGTACAACCAGAGCAAGACCGAAGGCAGATTGACCGACGGATACTTCTCGCAGTATGACGTCGCTCAGATCATCAATTCGCCCACCTCGGGTTGGAATCCGTGGGCCTCCAACGGTCAACAGGATGCGGGCCTGACCTCGGCGATTCGGGGTGCCAACTATGTCGGCCCGACGCTGACCGGCAAGTCGACGCAAGCCTCCATCGATGCCACGGGCTCGACCACGCTCACGCAATTGGCCGGCGGCCCGATGCAGCTGGCCGTGGGTGCATCGTTCCGTCGCGAGACCTACAAGATCGACGTGCCGCCGATCCTGGGTGAAGGCGACATCGCCGGCCTGGGCGGAGCCACACCGAACGAAGACGAGCTGCGCAGGGCGGCTGCGCTATACACCGAACTGAACATGCC
>NZ_JBFUGW010000547.1:0-1714 GCF_056402735.1 Rhizobacter sp. P3_C12 | reverse complement strand
GACTCGATCAGCTCGACCACCGGCCGGCCCTGCACCTGCAGCGCCGGCGGGAACGGCCAGCAGCGGCTCGGGTGCGGCGAGAAGCCGTAGTCCTTCAGCTGCTCGCGGTCGCGCGGGTTGCCCTCGTCGTCGTCGAAGATCACCGCCTGCAGCGAGTACGCCTCGCCGAGCGTGCTGCCGTTCAGCGTCTCGACGAGGAACTCGAGCGGCGACTTCATGTAGCGCGTCTCTGCCTTGAACGGGATGGGCTGCCCGGCCCGGTCGGCCGCCGCGTTGCGCAGCGACGCGATGTAGACGAGTTTTGACGGTTCCATGAGCCACATGACGAAGCACGCGGCGCGGTGTTCAGCTGAACAAACCCGCCGACCGCTCGTCATGGAGGCATGAACAGCGGCACACCCAGCACACGACCCCCTCCCGACCCCGCGGCCCCGCGCYGCGTGAGCCACCCGTCCGGCCAGCCGCTGCAGGTGCAGCGCGATGGCGACCGGCTGGTGGTGAGCGAGCTTCATCCAACGTCCGCACCGCGTGACCGCATCGGCCGCTGGCAGTGGAGGCATGATCAAAGGACAGATGATCGCGACGAGTCCACGCTGCAGTGGCTCGGCCCCTGCTCCGGCGAGCCGTCGCCCGCGCACCTGCTGGCGATCATCGAGGCGGCCTTCACCTTCGAGCCCGGCACGCCGACGCTCACGTTGGTGCCGCCGTTCGCATCGGCACTGAACCTCGTCGAGCACGGCCTCGCGCTGCCAGCGCCCGACGGACGGCAACGGGTACACCGCGAGATGTTCTTCCAGCACGCGCCGATGTGGCTGCCGCAGGTGGCGCCGCCGATCCCGCTGCGCTACACGCTGACCGGCCCGCGCCGCCACCCGCTGCGCGCGGCCAAGCGAACGGGCACGCTGTACCAGCGCCACATCCCGTGGCTAGCCCAGACCTTCTCGTTCCGCAGCCTCGACATCGAGAGCGACCTGCCACGCTTCCACCGCTGGATGAACGACCCCGACGTGGCGCAGGTCTGGCAGGAAGACGGCGACCTCGCGAAGCACCGCGGCTACCTCGACGCGATCGCCGCCGACCCGCACATGCAGGCCATGGTCGCGTGCCTGGACGGCGAGCCGTTCGGCTACTTCGAGGCCTACTGGGCGAAGGAGAACCGCATCGCGCCATTCAGCGAAGCCGACGACCACGACCGCGGCTGGCACGTGCTGATCGGAGAGCCCGCCTTCCGCGGCAAGGCCTTCGCGACGGCCTGGCTCACGTCGATCTCGCACTACCTGTTCCTCGCCGACCCGCGCACGCGGCGCATCGTCGGCGAGCCGCGCGCCGACCACCGGCAGCAGCTGCGCAACCTCGATCGCTCCGGCTACGCCAAGGTGAAGGAGTTCGACTTCCCGCACAAGCGCGCGATGCTGGTCTCGCTGCTGCGCGAGCGCTTCTTCGCCGACACGCTGTGGTGGYCGCGCGAGGACGACGCCCCTTCCACCCTGCAGTCAAGGACATGACCATGCGCGTGCACGACCTCATCGGCATCGGCTTCGGGCCGTCGAACCTGGCGCTGGCGATCGCGCTCGACGAGCAGCGCCGCGCCGGCCGCCCGCTGGTGGATGCGCTGTTCATCGAGCGCCAGCCCGGCTTCGCGTGGCACCCGGACATGCTGCTGTCGCAGGCCCACATGCAGATCTCGTTCCTGAAGGACCTGGCGACGCTGCGC
>NZ_JBFUGW010000546.1:0-1724 GCF_056402735.1 Rhizobacter sp. P3_C12 | reverse complement strand
CACCCTTCCCTTGCAGCCGCTCGGGCCGCAATGCGTTCTGTCGGTTCATGTGGAGGTGCGGGCGTCAGGCCCGCAGGTTGGAGGCGTCGGCCAGGCGGCCCTCGCGTTGGGCGTGGTCGCTCTGGCAGTCGGGGTCGCAGTAGCGCGTGGCCGGGTCACAGCGTTCGTCGCAGTTGGCGCAGGTGCCCAGCGGCATCGCCACCAGGGCCCGCGCCTGGGCCTCCTGTTCGGCGCGCAGGCGCTGGCGGACCAGGGCCGCCTGCAGGTAGGCCGCTTCGCTGACGCTGATGAGGTCGTCTTCGCCCGCGCGCTCCAGCGTGTCGCGGCCGTCGTGSACGGTGATCWGGCCGSCGCGCATCAGCACACCTCCCGGAACGTCTTGGGCCGGCTGCGCTCGTTGCGCAGCCTCAGGGTGGTSAGCACSGCCTGGATGGCTGCCACCAGTTCGGTGGCTTCGCTATCGACACGGCGCAGTTCGTTGTCSGAGACRGCRCCGTCGGCMGTCACCTCGCTGACCTCGCTGATCAGCTCGGCGAACTCRCGSGCCACGCGCGTCACGCTCCGGAACGTGTCGTCGTCATCGTTGTCCGAGCACGCCGGCAGCGGCACCACCATGCARTGGCASGCCATCGCGAAGGCRTTCAGGATGCTGTGGTTCTTCGTCAGCARCGTSAGCTTGAGCGCKTCGGCCAGGCCGAGCTTGGCGGTTGCRTAGTTGGGGTCGACCTCGTGGTTCAGCGTCGACGTGCTCTTGCCGAGCARYGGSGCGAGTGCMGWRGTGCCGCCCGGGTGRTCGTGCACGAGGTTGAAGGCTGCGGTTTGGACATTCATGGCATGGGCCGTTTGAAGGGGCTATGGATGGACCGCGCACTGGTAGCCATACTGCGCACCAATGAGCGCACGAGAGAGAAACTGATGAGCGAGAAGAAGACGGACGGGCTGAGCGTGGAAATGGTGTTTGCGCAGGTGAGCGTCGAGTTCACCGAGATCGCGTCGCCGATGGGGCCGATGGGTGCGCTGCAGGTGACGCTGACTGCACCAGCAGGCCAACCCCCTGCCACACTGGTACTCGGCGTACCGGCTGCGCGCCAGCTCGCAGCAGTGCTGCGAGAAGCGCTGTCTCTTCACACTGCCCGGCCGCCCTCGCCTGGAGAAGCACTGCAGTAGATTCAGCCTGAGTCAGCATGCGCGCTGCTCAGAGGTGCGGATCACACCTTCTGGGCCGTCATTCGAATTCGCTGTTTGGTGCGAGACCGGAAACCAGTGGGGCCTGAGGCAGCGAAGTTGCCAGACCCGGGATCGCGGAAGCCACTCGCCCCATTGGCTGACTGCAGATGACGAGATCCCGAAAATCTCTGCGAGGGGCTTCACCCCGTTGGCCAGTTTGATGGCCTCAGACTTAGCAAGTTGGGCTTTCATAGCGCACTAGCTTAGCACACTGAGTGTTTATTTAGCAAGCACGCTAAGCGAACTATGTGCGTTAATTTCGCTTAACTATTTTCATCGAGAAAAATGAGCAGCCTCGCCGATCGAATCAAGGAAGCAATGGAAGGCGCCGGACTCCGGCCCGCCGACCTCGCTCGCGCCACCAAGAAGACCTCAGGCGCCGTTGCAATGTGGCTTGGCGGAGGGATTAAGAGCCTGAAAGCTGACAGTGCGGCAGCAATCGAGTCCGCGACGGGCTACAGCGCCGATTGGATAGTCACCGGGAAGCCGCCCAAGAG
>NZ_JBFUGW010000545.1:0-1727 GCF_056402735.1 Rhizobacter sp. P3_C12 | reverse complement strand
TCAGCACCTGGTTGATCGTGCCGAGCAGYGCGACGGTGGCCGCGCCCGCCGCGATGCCGGTGACGACCGACAGCGCGAGCCAGGGCAGGAAGGGCCGCAGCAGGCGTGCGACTTCCGCGAACGGGCGGTCGACGGAGGGCGGGATGGGAGGGGTCGGGACAGAATCGCTCATGCCTTGCATGACGAACCACGCGCCTGCGCGTTCAGCTGAACATCCCGAGCCTTCGTTCGTCTGCTGACGGGTGATCCCCCTTCTCGAACCTCTCTTCCAGGGCGCCTGGGCGCCGCTCGGCGAGGCGCTGGTGTGCGCCGCCGAGCCGCCGGCGGATGCCGTGCCGGTGCATCGGCTGATCGACGAACCGGCCTTGCTGGAGGCGCTGCTGCGCCGCCACGCCCTGCATCGCGGCGTGACGGGCAGCGATCTGCGCGCGGCCGCATCGAGCTGGTGCTTCGCGTACCTCGATGCGCTGCTGCCGCCGGTGGTCGCGGCGGCGAGCGTGCTGCAGCATGTGTTCCCGACCGCGCCGCATGAAACGCAGGTCGTGGTGGGGGATGACGATGCGGCGCCGCGCAGCTTCCACATCGGCCACGGCGGTGCGGCACGACCCGGCGATCGTTGCAGCGAGCGCCTGGCGCCGTTGATCGACCTGCATCTCGCGCCGCTGTTCACGCAACTCGCGCGCGCCTCACGCGTCGCGCCGAAGATCCTGTGGGGCAATCTCGCGCGCCGGCTCGGTGGGCTGTTCGAGCAGGGGCTGGCGTTGACTGGGCATGCGCCGCACGTCGCGCAGGATCGCGACACCCTGCTGAGCCAGCCGCTGTGGCACGACGGCCGGCCCAATCCACTGCTGCCGCGGCAACGCCCGCACCCGCAGGCCTCGCGGACGATTCCGCTGCACCGGCAGTGCTGCCTGTTCTATTGCCTGCCGGGCGAGGACTACTGCAGCGCCTGCCCGCTGCGACCTTCGTAGCCCGGATGCCAATCCGGGATGTGTCGGACAAACCCCGGATTGGCATCCGGGCTACGGGAGCCTTGCCGTTCGAAGCTTCGGATCGCGCGCGATCTCGTCCTCGCGGAACGGGAAGCGCAGCCAGTCGTGCCGCGCATAGCGCGCGACCGACGCATCGGCCGGGCCCTCGCCCGCGACGATGGCCGACTCCCCCTCGCCATGCGCCAGCAGCGTGTGCGCCACCACGCCCCGCGGGCCGAAGTGCACCACCTGCAGGTAGGTGTCGGCCACCGCATCGGCGCCGATCGGGTGCGTGTCGTCACCGTCGCAGGCCACGTTGAAATACCCGACGACGTGGCAGCCGCCCGTCAACGCGAGGCGTTCCCCGCCGCTCTGCACGAAGCGCCGGCTGCCGAGCGGCGCATCGAGCGCCCAGCCGCGCTCGCCGAAGGCCACGACGGTCGCCGCCAGCGCCTGCGCCACGCGCGGGTCCCCGGCCTTCGGCGCGCGCGGCGTCGCCAGCGGCGCATCGGCCGCGAACGGCACGCCGAAGAACTCGCCGGGCGGYAGCTCGTCCAGCCGCGTCCAGAACGCATCCCACAGCAGCGCGCCGCGCGCATCGGCATCGGCGCGATCCGGCCAGCGCGCCAGCACCTCGCAGGCCGGGCCGACATCGACCTCGCGCCCCGCCAGCACCACCCGCGGCTGCGCGCACGCTCCCGCCAGCAGCTCGCCCTTGAACAGCTCGGCCGACAGCGCACGCGGCACCAGCACCGC
>NZ_JBFUGW010000544.1:0-1733 GCF_056402735.1 Rhizobacter sp. P3_C12 | reverse complement strand
GCGCCCAACTGAACGCCGGAGGTCGATGCCATGAAGCCGGAATCCCCTTTCCTGTCGGCCTACCCGACGCAGGCGCACGAGACCGCCCCCGAGGCGCCGCCGGCCCGCGGTGCCGGGCTCGCTGCGCTGCTGTTCGAGAGCCCGTATGTGCGGCTCGCGCGCGTCGACCACGAGGACCGCGACGCGGCGGAGTGCGAGGCCTGCCGCTGCCACGAACTCGACAACGAGCTGGACGACGAAGCCTCCCCGTTCGAGGTCGGCGAGGTCGCCGAGGTCGATTCCACGCCGGTGGTCGACGCCCCGCTGTCGGCCGACGACCGCACCTGGGTGCTCGACCTGCAGCGCTCGGCGCTGGAGCGCCTGCCGGACGCGGCGCTGCAGCGCAAGTACCTGAAGGAGGTCGACTGGAAGGACGTGGAGTTCCCCGGCAACGTGCCGCCCCGCGGCTCGGTAACGGCGGCCGTGAAGGCGCACTGGGCCTTGTCGGAGCGGCTGTTCGTCGACATGGCCCGCGTGACGCCGGAGCGGCGCGTGAACCTGGACGGCACGAAGATCGCGTTCCGCGCGCACCGCCCGGTGGCCGTGCCGGGCCAGCCCGGCGCGCAACTGTATGCCGAGGCCAGCGCCGCCTTCGTGCGCATGCGCGACGCGGCCCTGAAGGAAGGCGTGGCGCTGGACATCACCTCGTCGTGGCGCTCGGCCGGCCAGCAGGCGGCCCTGAGCGCCGCGCAGCCGAACGAGAAGGCGGTGGCCAAGGGGCACTCCGCGCACATGTACGGCCTGGCGGTCGACCTGCAGATGTCGGTGCGCGGCCTCGACCTGTCGGGCAAGAGCCAGACCCGCACCGCCGAGAAGATGGCCAAGCTGGTGCGCATGTACCGCTCGCCGGTCTACAAGTGGATGATGCTGCGCGGCAAGGCCTTCGGCTGGTACCCGTACCGCCGCGAGCCCTGGCACTGGGAATACAACCCGCCGGGACTGAAGCCGCGCTTCGAGGGGGGCTCGGCGTCTTCGTCAACGTCTTTGCCGGCGCCTGCGAAGACGCCTGCCACCACCACGCTGTCGGCCGGCGGCCAGCCCAAGGCCTGGGTGCGCTTCGCGCAGCGCGTGCTGAACGCCACCGCGGGCGAGCGGCTCTCCGACGACGGCGATGCCGGCCCGCTGACGCGCGCCGCGCTCACCCGCTTTCGCGACCAGCACCGGCTCGGCGGCAGCTCGGAGCCCGGCAGCTCCACCGACATCGCGCTGACGCAGCGCGCACTGGAGCACCTGTCGCACACCTCGATGTTCGCTGCGCTCGGCACGCGCGACGCGAAGCTGGACCAGGCGCTCGCGGCCTTCCGCGCCGAGCGCCATCTCGGCTTCGGCGCGGTGCTCGATGCCGCGACGCAGACCGCGCTGGCGGATGCGCTGCCGTCGGCGGCCGCCTCTTCGGCAGCGTCGCCGTCGGCTGCATCGCCCGTCAGCGCCGCGCCGGTGCCGCACCTGGGCGGCCAGGTCTGGCTGATGAAGGCGGCCTCGTATGCCGAGCCGGTCGCGGTCTTCGTGCCGAAGGCGGCTCTCGGGCAATCGAGCGTCGACGTGCTGTTCCACGTGCACGGCCTGCTGAGGGACGCCTCGCTGCCGCCGAAGCCACCGGGCGGCTTCATCACCGCGGCACCGTTCCGGCTGGGCGCGCTGGTCGATGCCTCGGCGCTGCCGATGGTGCTCGTCGTGCCGGCGATGAACTGGGA
>NZ_JBFUGW010000543.1:0-1741 GCF_056402735.1 Rhizobacter sp. P3_C12 | reverse complement strand
TGGTGACGATAAGCCTTGAGAAATCGATCGTAGGAAACGCTCCCTTGATAAACAGCCCTTCTAGCGTACGAATTGCATTGACGTCTTCCTTCAGTCCATAGAAGGACAGAAGCTTGACCGTCGTGGCATCGATAGAAAGCTTTTGCGCGGAGAAATAGAGATTCAAGAGCGACGCGATAGCGCCTCTAGCGTATTCGCGCCGCCCTCGGACATCGTCTGCGCCACTGTCGGAAGCGTTTGCCTGTTCACGTAGCAACGGAACGATGGAGTGCAGCGCGGCCTCCACCTCATCGGGATGCGACAAGAAGAACCGCTTTAGCTCCCGCGCCTCTTCGCTTTCCAGGTTCAGTCGGCTAAGGGCTCGCATCGTTCCGGACTCGATGCTGCTTCGTAGCAAGCCACGAAGCATCAGGAGAACCTCAAAGTACGAGCTCAGGAACGAGTACCGCAGCTCAACATCGCCGTTCTGCAAGACGAGCAGCGGGTTCAGCAACAGCTTGGCCAGAATGGGCTGTGCACGGGCCTCGTACAGGAGGAATAGCCGCTCCTGCATTTGTGCGACGGGCCAACGCTTCCCGTGGTCGATTACCAAGTCGGAAATCAGCTCGACGACATCAACGACCTGGATCTCGAGGTCATGCCGCGTCTGCTCACGGCGAAGGATCGAATGCACGATGTGGTCAGCAAGGTCGTTGTTCGAAGGATAAGGGGTAGAGTCATCCGAGACCTCGAAGCTTCCGTCCTTGCCTGCGCTGAGCGCGTCTTCCGCCACCGTCGTAGAGATGTCGGCCAGAAAGGGAATGATGCGGCCGTCGTCGTCATGGATGCGGATTTTGGCGACCTGCGCCATCACTCTGTCGATCATCGCCGAACCTGAAACGTAGCCCTGCAAGCGACGCGTCACGTAGCGCTTGCAGCTCGCTGTGTCGAACCCGAGTAGTTCATAGCGCTCAATGGCCAACGCCTCTAGTCCAGCGTCTTGCGCGACGACGTTGTTCCGGGTCGTCAGAAGGACGTTGCTACTCCCGAGTTGATCGTGAAGTTCCTTAAGCGATTCGAGAAAGGCCCCAACGTCGAACTGCTCTTGGAACAGCGAACTCAGCTCATCCAGACCGTCGATGATGATCGTCAAGTTACCGCAGACGACGGCCAAATCGAAGGTTGATCGATCGAAGAGCTTTCCGTGCCCTTGGTACTTCGCGTATAGCTCGTAGATGTCGTAGATCGTCTCGATTCGCGACGAGACAACCCCTCGCTCAGCCACGTACTTCTTGATCGCCTCCGCCTGGATGAGGATAACGGATGACCGCAGATCTTCACGAAAATGTAGCGCCCTTGAGACGGACAGGCACAACGAGGTCTTGCCCATGCCGCCGGGCGCGACCACAAGGTGCGCCGAGACGTGAGATGGTTTCTGCAGTACCTGCAGGAAATGGTCCAGTGCAGATTCGACGCGCACCTCGTCGCCGTCACCGTTGAGAAAGGTCAAGTCTTGATTCGTGTAGTTCTCGATGGGACTCGGCGGATCAATGGCCTTGAGGGTTTCGTCGATACAGTAGTCCCAGATATACTCCTTGTAAGTGCATTCGTGAACGCGCGTCAATAGCTTCGCTTCGGAGAATGCGCCGGCAATCAGATCCTGCTCCGGGCGCGCGACCCGATGGCGCAGAACTGTTATCTCGGGGGGACGAATGCCGGCAGCCAGCAAACGGGCCGCTGCGTGATGCGCTGTCTGCTGGAT
>NZ_JBFUGW010000542.1:0-1755 GCF_056402735.1 Rhizobacter sp. P3_C12 | reverse complement strand
GTGAGGAGGTGCAGGCAGACGAGATCTTGACGCCCGAGGAGCGGCTCGAGCTCAACGACTTCGTCTCAGGCCACCTCTGAACCCGTTCCCTGTGAGAGCTCCTGTGCCGGGCGGCGAATCGCTGAAGGCGATGCTCGGCATGCCGCCGGCCCGCCGCGCATCCCTCGTGCGCCCGCGTGCCGGCGGCCTGGCGAGAAACTCAGTCCACTTCCGAGCAGAAGTCGCCGTCGGCAACGAGGCATTGCCCCGCCTCGACGTCCGACGCGACCGCCCCACCACGCGTGACGATCCGGCTGCTCGACAGCCGCTTCGCCTCCGCCGTCGGCAGCAACACCCACATCTGCCCGCGGTGCTTCGTGCTGCGCGCGTTCTGCCCGGCCTCGGAACCGAAGCCCCAGAAATAGTCGGCCCGCACCGCACCGCGGATCGCGCCGCCGGTGTCCTGCGCGAACACCAGCCGCTGCACCTGGATCGCCGAGCCCGACGGCGCCGGCGCACTGAGGAACACCGGGTAGCCGAGCGGCGTCACCCTGGGGTCGACCGCCACCGACCGCCCCGCCGTCAGCGGCACGCCCAGCGCCCCCTGCGGGCCCTCGGCGGCCGGCCGGTCGGTCACCGTCTTGAAGAACACATAGCTGGGGTCGGACACCAGCCGGCCCTGCGTGACGCGCGTCGGCGGTTTCGCCGGCGCTGCCGCCGGCGCCTTCGCGCCGCCGAGCAATTGGTCGACCAGGCTGTCCGAGGCGCCGCGCGACGGGCTGCGCGCCGGCGCCGCCGGTGCCGTCGGTGCCGTCGGTATGGCCTTGCCGCGCGTGACGACCGGCTCCTCGTCGGCCACCGCCTCGTCCTCCAGCACGAACTCCTGCGGCTGCTCCGCCGCCGCACCGGTGCCGCGCGTCACGACCTTGGTGCTCTTGACCGCCGCCACCCGCAGCGGCTTGAACGGATGCCCGTTCTGCTCGGCGTACTGCACCCGCAGGATGCTGCCGTCGGGCAGGCGGATGCGCCCCGAGCCCTGCACCTGCATCGCATACAGCGCCAGCCCGTCGGCCACCCACGCGAGCACCGGCGCGCCGATGTCCTGCGGCAGGTTCAGCGCCTCCAGCTCGCCCCGGGTGTAGTACGGCTCGGCACGGGCCGTGGCCCCGCTGCCGGTCAGCCGCACGCGCAGCCGGCGGTCGCGGTCGTCCAGCTCGAAGCGGCGCAGGTCCATCGCGTAGCTGCCGGCCTGCGGTGCCGGCAGCACGATCAGCTGGTTGCCATCCGCGCGCACCGCGATCACGCCGCGCCGCTGCGCCTTCGGCACCCTCGACCAATCGATCGTGTACAGGTCGCGCGGCACGCCCAGCACCGGCACGTCGTAGACGGCGCTGCGCTGGCGCTGGCCGTCCAGCAGCGGCTCGAAGTAGCCGGTGATGTCGCCCTCGCGGCTCGCGTCGGTGTTCAGGATGCGCAGCAGCGAGAAACGGCTCTCGAAGAAACCGCGCATCGCTACCGTGTCGGTGGCCGGCACGCGCTGCGACGCGTCGCAGATCTCGCGCCATTCGTCGCGCTTGCGCAGCGCCTCGCACGAATTGCGGAACGCGCCCCAGCCAGCGCGCAGGTCGTCCTGCTGCCAGCCGGGCAGCTCGTCGAAGCCCGCCAGCTTGAAGACGGCGTTGCGGGTGCGCACCTCGCTCGGCGCCGCCACCCGCGCCACCCCCGATTTCGGGGTCGCCACGCCCGGCGCGGCACCGGCGTTGGACAGCGGCACGG
>NZ_JBFUGW010000541.1:0-1757 GCF_056402735.1 Rhizobacter sp. P3_C12 | reverse complement strand
CTCGCGCAACGGGTGGCGGCTGCACGCTGTCGACCCAGGCCGGCGGCAAGGCTTTCAGCTCGCTGCGCCAGTTCAGCGTGTGCGAGCGGGCCGTGCCCTGCAGCTGCAGCCGGCTGCTGTCGAGGCCCTGGCCGCGCCAGGCGCCCCGGGCGATGTCGGCGGTGAGCTCCAGCGGCGCGTCGGCGCTGGTGCCCGCCTGCCAGTGCAAGTCGGCCTGGCCGACCGCCAGCGGGCCGGCGCGCAGTGTCGCGAGCTTGCCCTGGCCCTGCGTCTTCACGTCGGGCCAGCGGCCGGTCAGTTCGGCTTCGCCGTTGAAGCTGCCGTTCAGGCCTTCGAGCAGGCCGGAGGCCTGCGCGCCGGGCAGCAGCTTCAGCAGCGGCTGCAGGCGTGCCAGTACCGGCGCGCGGGCATCGACATGCCAGCGGTCGGCGGCGCCGCGCGCATCGGTGGCGAGCGTGCCTTCGGCGTTCAGCGCATTGCCGCCGGCGTCGAGTTTCACGGTGGCGGCGAACGGCGCGGCGGCGCTCGGGTGGTGCAGCGCGAGGTCGCCCCGCAGCGGCACGCCGGCCAGCACGCTGTCGCCGATCACCGCAGTGATGTCGCCGCGCAGCGCGGCCAGGCGGTCGAGCAGCGTCGCACCGCGCGGGGCCGGGGCGGTCACGCTGTCGGGCACGGTCACGGCCAGTTCGCCCTTCACGTTCAGCCGGTGCGGGCCCAGGTGCCAGCTCGATTCGGGCGGGCCGGGGAACCAGGCCGCGGGGTCGAAATCGACCAGCGCGCCCTTGGCCTTGGCTTGCCAGAGTGCTGCACCAGGTTCCGCGCGCTCGGCGCTGCCGCTCAGGCTGGCCTGCGCCGCGCCGGCGGAGGCGCGCAACTCGCGCAGCTCGATGCGCCGCTCGTCGCCTTGCGCATCCACCTTCAGCTGCACCGCGCGCGCCGGCTGCAGCAGCTGGCCCTTCAGGTCGACCAGCGCCTTGAAACTCGGCGGCTGTGCGCTGCCGTCGGGCAGCGGCGGGTGGGTCTGGCCGGACAGCGTGACGGGGCCGCCGATCGTCATCGCCGGCAGGTTCGGGTCGAGCTCGGACGGCGCGATCTTGTCGAGCGTCGCGTTCAGCTCGAAGTTGCCGCCGTCGACGCGGCCGGTGCCGCTGACGCTGCCGGCCGGCTTGGCGGTGCCGGCGAGCACCGCCTCGAATGCCGCGAGCTCGAACTGCCGCGGCTGGTCGGCGCGCCCGCGCACATCGAAGCTCAGCTGGCGCAGCGGCAGGCGCTGCTCGTCCCAGCGGCCGGGCGTGTCGTTGCGCAGCGTGCCGCGCGCGGCGAGGCCGCCCTTGCCGGCCTTCGCATCGGTGGGCGCGATCGAGACCGTGCCGCTCAGCGCGGTCACCGGTGCGCTCGTCAGCAGCGCCGACAGGTCGAGCGCCTGCGTGCTGGCATCGACCTGCGGCAGCGGCCAGGGGTCCCACGGCGCGACGGTGGCGGTGGCGTCCAGCGACTGCCCTTGTGCGCGCAACGCGGCCTTCGCGTTGAAGCGCGCGAGCGGGCCCTTCGCCGACAGGTCGGCATGCCAGTCGTTGCGCAGCGATTTCGCCCAGGCCGGCAGCGTCGGCAGGGCCGCCTCGCTGCCGCTGCCCTGCACGCCGGCCAGCTGCAGCTCGAGCGGCATGTCGCCGTCGGCACCGATCTGCGCGCCGCCGGTGACCTGCAGCGCATCGAGCCGCAGCGAGACATCGCTGACACGGTGCAGCGCGCCGCGC
>NZ_JBFUGW010000540.1:0-1800 GCF_056402735.1 Rhizobacter sp. P3_C12 | reverse complement strand
GGCGATGCAGCTCAACGGCACGCCGCTGCTGGCCTACATCGCACGCGGCGGCTTCGAGCACGCGCGGCTGCAGTTGGAGCGCGCCTTCCTGCCCGCGGTGGACATGGCGAGCCTGAACCCGCCGATCGCCGGCACGCTGGTGTGGTTCACCGGTCGGGTCGCGACGACGCAGGGTGACCGCACGCAGCAGCAGCTCAGCATCAAGAGCGACACCGAGCAGCTCGACGTGATGGTGCCGGCCGAGGTCTATCAGCCTGGCTGCTCGAACACGCTCTACGACGCTGCCTGTGGCGTGAACCGCGATGCGAAGACGGTGACCAGCGTCGCCAACACCGCGAGCGATGCCACGCGCACGCGCTTCGGGCATGGGCTCGGCCAGGCTGCTGGCTACTTCGACCTCGGCGTCGTGCRCTTCCTGACCGGGCCGAACACCGGCATCGGCCGCACTGTGAAGCGCCACATCGCGGGCACTGGCGGCAGCGCCGGCAATGAGATCACCGTGCTGCAGCCGTTCCCATTCCCGATCGCGCCGGGCGACAGCTTCGCGATCTACCCCGGCTGCGACAAGACCCAGAGCATCTGCAAAGCCAAGTTCAACAACGTGATCCGTTTCCGCGGCAAGCCCTACGTGCCGGCCGCCGAGACGGTGATGTGAGCCCTATGACCCTGAACGAACCGATCGAAGCTCAACAACGCCAGGCGGTGATCGGCGAGGCACTGACCTGGCTGGGCACGCCGTACCACCACCACGGTCGCCTGAAGGGTGTGGGCGTCGACTGYGGGCAGAGCCTGTGCGCGATCTACGAGGCCGCCGACGTGACGGCGCCGATCGACCCGGGCACATACAGCACCGCCTGGCACCTGCATCGCAGCGAGGAGCTGTACGTGCAATGGCTCGAACGCGTCGGTGCCGTGCGCACCGAGCAGCCGCAGGCCGGCGACGTGGCGCTGTTCCGCTTCGGTCGCACCTTCAGTCACGGCGGTGTGCTGGTCGACCGGCACATGGTGCTGCACGCGTACGTCCATCAGGCGGTGATCCTGACGCGGCTCGACGAGGCGCCGCTCGCCGGCCGACCGGTGCAGTTCTGGACGCTGTGGCCGGCTGCCGATGTGTCGGTGATGAGCGCTGTGCAGGCGCCTGCACACACCCCAGTGGAGGCCTGACATGGGCGGCCGCACCACGATCTCCAGCAGCGAAACCCGCATCGAAGCGCTGAAGCTGCAGAGCAGCGCGCAGGGCGTGACGATCCCCGTCGTCTACGGCGTGAACCAGATCAGCGGGAACCTGATCTGGTACGGCGACTTCAAGGCGGTCCCGCACACCACCAGTCAGTCCGCAGGCAAAGGCGGCGGCGGGGTCACGTCCGAGAGCACGACGTACACCTACAGCGCGTCCGTGATGATGGGCCTGTGTCACGGCCAGATGAACGGCGTGCCGCGGATCTGGCGCGGCAAGAAGCTCTACAACGGAGGGATCCGCGGCGACCAGTTCGCCTCGGTGCGCAAGATCTACGCTGTGCCGGGCGGCGGTCCGATGTCGACCACGCTCGATGCCGCGTTCGCGTCGATCCAGGCGGTGTACGTCCCGCTTTTCTTCCTGAAGTCGCAGCTCGCCAACGGCGTGGACTACTCGGTCGACACCGAGGGCGAGCTCGCCGTCGTCAAGATCCTGAACGACAAGTACCGCGGCATGGCGGTGACGATCGACTACCTGGTCGTCACCGCCGGCACGAAGCAGAGCGCGCTGGACGAACTGGGCCTCAGCTTCAAGACCGGCGCGCTCGGCCAGGCGCCGTGGTC
>NZ_JBFUGW010000539.1:0-1837 GCF_056402735.1 Rhizobacter sp. P3_C12 | reverse complement strand
GAGATCTGCTGGCGCAAGGGCTGGATCACGTCGGCGCAGCTCGAAGCGCTGGCCAAGCCGCTGGCCAAGAGCGGCTACGGCCAGTACCTGCTGCAACTCATGCACGACAAGGTGTTCTGATGAAGGTGATCAAGACAGAGATTGCCGACGTGCTGGCGTTCGAGCCGAAGGTGTTCGGCGATGCGCGCGGCTTCTTCATGGAGAGCTACAACGGCCGCGTCTTCGCCGAGGCGGTCGGGCGCGAGGTGATCTTCGTGCAGGACAACCATTCGCGTTCGGCGCGTGGCGTGCTGCGCGGGTTGCACTTCCAGTACGCGCCGCACGCGCAGGGCAAGCTGGTGCGGGTGACCAGCGGTGCGGTGTTCGATGTCGCGGTCGACATCCGCCGCGCGAGCCCGACCTTCGGCCGCTGGGTCGGCATGGAGCTGAGCGCCGAGAACAACCGCCAGATGTGGATCCCGCCGGGCCTGGCGCACGGCTTCCTGGTGCTGAGCGAGACGGCCGACTTCCTCTACAAGACGACCGACTACTACGCGCCGAAGGAAGAGGGTTGCGTGCGCTGGGACGATCCGGCGCTCGCGATCGCGTGGCCGGATGTGGGTGGGCCGCCGCAGCTGTCGGCCAAGGACGCGGCGGCACTGCCGCTGCAGGAAGCGAGGCTCGAATGACGAAGGCGATGATCCTCGCGGCCGGCCAGGGCACGCGCGTGCGGCCGCTGACGCGCGACCTGCCGAAGCCGATGGTGCCGATCCTCGGCAAGCCGGTGATGGAGTACCTGATCGAGCACCTGGCGCGCTATGGCGTGCGGCAGATCATGGTCAACGTCGCGTTCAACCACCGCAAGATCGAGAGCCATTTCGGCGACGGCCACCGTTGGGGCGTCGAGATCGGTTATTCGTACGAAGGTGCGCGCGAGCACGGCGAGATCGTGCCGAAGCCGATGGGCTCGGCCGGTGGCATGAAGAAGATCCAGGATTTCTCCGGCTTCTTCGACGAGACGACCATCGTGCTGTGCGGCGACGCGCTGATCGACCTGGATTTCGGTGCGGCGCTGTTCGAGCACCGCAGCAAGGGGGCGCTCGCGAGCGTGGTGACGCTGGACGTGCCGCGCAGCGAGGTGCAGAACTACGGCATCGTGAAGTGCGACAAGGACGGCCATGTCGAGTCGTTCCAGGAGAAGCCGAAGCCGGAGGAGGCGCACAGCACGCTGGCCTCGACGGGCATCTACATCTTCGAGCCGTCGGTGCTCGACCTGGTGCCGAGCGGCACGGTGTTCGACATCGGCAGCCAGCTGTTCCCGCTGATGGTGGAGCGCCAGCTGCCGTTCTATGCGCAGAGCCGCTTCTTCAACTGGATCGACATCGGGCGCGTCAGCGACTACTGGAGCGTGCTGCAGCGGGTGCTGCGCGGCGAGGTGGCGCAGATGGACATGCCGGGGCGCGAGGTGCGGCCGGGCGTGTGGGTGGGGTTGAACACGCGGGTGCCGTGGGACGAGGTGACGATCAACGGGCCGGTGTACATCGGCTCGGGCGTGGAGATCGAGCCGGGCGTGACGATCCAGGGGCCGACGTGGATCGGCACCGGCAGCCACCTGCGGCGCAATTCGAAGGTGGTGCACAGCGTGCTGTTCGAGTACACGCGGATCGGCGAGGGCCAGACCTTCACCGACATGATCGTGGCGCCTTTGTACTRCGTGGATCGCAAGGGCAAGACGTTCTACCAAGGGGACGAGGAGTGCACGCTGCGTTGGTCTGACGCACGGGCCTGAATTTCCTCCTGCGTGTCGCGGGGGGTGAGGGAATGGGCTGGGGGCTCATGCCGAGGCGGTCGGCGCCCC